>NZ_KV830647.1:28207-29724 GCF_001836805.1 Staphylococcus sp. HMSC062A01 | reverse complement strand
CGAAAGGTCTCTTTTTTTATGCATAAAAACAAAACCGAAGGTTTAATAAGATAAAAACAAATAAAAGTGTAATAGCTTTACGAAGAGAAAGCGTTTGAAGCTGATGAATTGAAAAAATTGAGAAGCGAGTTTAGTTGAGCTAAAAAAGCAAGCAATTTTAGAAAATGAAGAAAGATGCGAGCGCTTGACTCGAAGTGAAGTAAGTTTCTTAGCGCCATGGTAGCAGATTTACGTTCCGCTAGAGTAGAACGTTGCCAGGCAAATTAAAGAAAACACTCCCATCTCAAGGAATGGGAGTGTTTAATATTCAAATTAAAAGTGAGTATAACATTTTATTCTCATTGATATAAATATTTGATGGATCAAAATCATGAACATTATTTTTTAGTTGGTTAAGGTCATCATGATTCTTAAGTTGAATACCGATAATGACAGTACCAGTGTTTTGAGAAGTTTTCTTTAAATATTCAAACTTAGTAATATCATCCTGAGGTCCTAATACATCGTTAACAAATTCCTTCAATGCACCAGGACGTTGAGGAAAGTTAAGAATAAAGTAATGTTTCATCTCCTCGTAAAGTAATGAACGTTCTTCAATTTCTTTCATTCGATTAATATCGTTATTACCACCACTAACTACACATACTACTGTCTTACCTTTAATTTTTTCCTTATAGTGCTCTAATGCTGAAACACTTAATGCACCTGCTGGTTCAGCAACTATGGCTTGTTTAGAGTACATATCTAAAATAGTTGAACAAACAGCACCTTCATCTACTTGAATATAATCGTCTACAAATTTTTTAGCTATATCATAAGTGATATCACCAACTCGTGCCACAGAAGCACCATCTACAAACTTGTCAATATGATCAAGTGTCACTATTTTGTTTTGGACAACAACTGATTCATACATGCTACTAGCGCCAGAGGGTTCGACACCAATAATTTTAGTTTGTGGACTATATTGATTCATATAAATACTAATACCTGAAATCAAACCTCCACCACCAATAGCAGCAAATAGATAATCGAACGTAATTGAATCATTACTTGATTGATTCAAAATTTCTTTTGCTAATGTTCCTTGTCCAGCTATTGTATCTACATTATTAAAAGGGTCGATAAAAGTCATGTGATTTTGTTCAGTATAAATTAAAGCTTCTTTTAAGCAATCATCAAAAGTATCTCCAGTTAATATGATTTTAACGTTTTTAGAACCAAAAAATTTAACTTGTTTAACCTTTTGAAGAGGTGTGGTAACAGGCATGAAAATCACAGCTTTTAAATTTAATGCTTTAGCAGTATAAGCAACACCTTGAGCATGATTTCCAGCACTTGCGCATGTAATGCCTTTTTCTTTAGCTTCACTTGTTAGAACAGAAATTGCATTATATGCACCTCTAAGTTTGAAAGAGCGAACCCATTGTAAGTCTTCTCTTTTTAAATACACATTACAGTCATATTTTTGAGAAAGATAGAGATCGAATTGTAAAGGTGTCTCTTTAACAACATCT
>NZ_KV830647.1:0-28107 GCF_001836805.1 Staphylococcus sp. HMSC062A01 | reverse complement strand
TCTCTTTAACAACATCTTTTATTCTTAAGTATGCATTTTCTACATCTTCAGCATTTAAAGTTGTCTTCACAGTCATTTTATCTCAACCTTTATTTTTGTTTTCATATTGTTCTATTAAATCTTCATATTCTAATGTTATGGCTATATCATCTAAACCATTAACTAATTTATGTTTCCATGTTTCATCAATTTGAAAGTTAAATGATTTATCATTAGCTGAAACAGTTTGATTTGGTAAATCAATGGTAATTTCTTTTTGAGAAGCTAAATGTTTTCTCTCGTTTTCACCTAAAGTAATAGGTAACATGCCATTTTTTGTACAATTCATAAAGAATATGTCACTAAAGCTACCAGCTATAATAATATTGAATCCATAATCTTTTAAAGCCCACGCAGCATGTTCACGACTTGAACCACAACCAAAATTGTCACCAGTGATCAAAATAGTAGCACCAGAGTATTCAGGTTTATTCGGATTAAAATCTGGATTATTTGTACCATCAGGAAGGTATCTCCACTCGTCAAATGCAAAAGGACCGAAACCACTTTTAGTTATTCGTTTAAGATGTACTTTGGGAATAATTTGGTCAGTATCAATATTGTCATTAAACAATGGTACAACTTTTCCTGTATAAGTTGTAATAGGTTGGATATCCATTACTAAACAACCACCTTTCTAACATCTACAAATCTACCTTTAATAGCCGCTGCAGCAGCCATAGCAGGGGACACTAGATGCGTTCTAGCGCCTTTACCTTGTCTTCCTTCAAAGTTACGATTGCTCGTAGAGGCACAATGTATGCCTTCAGGTACTTGATCAGGATTCATACCTAAACACATTGAACAACCTGGTTCTCTCCATTGAAATCCTGCATCTTTAAATATTTTGTCCAAACCCAATGCTTCGGCTTCTTTTTTAACTGAGCGAGAGCCAGGTACAACGATTGCAGTTATTTTTGGATGGACTTGTTTACCCTTAACGATTCGACTAGCTTCTACTAAGTCTGATAATCTTGCATTAGTACAAGAACCTAAGAACACATAACCTAAATCAATATCTTCAGCTTTTTGGCCTGGTTTTAAGCCCATATATTGATAAGCGCGTTCATCATTAATATTTTTAATTTTGGGGAAAGGTGTATTAAAACTAACACCCATTTCAGGATTTGTTCCCCATGTAACTTGAGGTTCTAAATCTGTAACTTCAAGTTTGATAACTTTATCAAATTTAGCATCGGCATCAGTATATAATTGACGCCAATCATTGATAGAACGGTCAAAATTTTGAGCATATTTTCTGCCATTGACATAAGCAAATGTCGTTTCATCTGGTTGCATCAATCCATATTTAGCACCAGCTTCAATAGCCATGTTGCAGATAGTCATTCTAGCTTCCATAGACAGAGATTTAATCGTTTCACCTGTAAATTCAATAGCGTACCCAGTACCAAAATCCACACCATATTGACTAATAAGATACAAGATAATATCTTTCGCATAGACGCCTTTTGGTAATTGACCTGTAACGTCTATCTTTAAATTTTTAGGTTTAGTTTGCCAAAGTGTTTGAGTAGCAAATACATGTTCAACTTCACTTGTCCCAATACCAAATGCAATTGCACCAAAGGCCCCATGCGTGGCAGTATGTGAATCACCACAAACGATTGTTTTTCCAGGTTGAGTGAGACCTGTTTCTGGACCTACCATGTGAACAATACCTTGTTCATCAGAACCCATATCAAATAATTGAACACCAAATTCTTTTGCATTCTTTTGAAGAGTAGTAATTTGTTTGTTCGCAATTTCATCTTTAATATTAAAAATATATATTGTAGGAACATTATGATCTAAAGTTGCAAATGTTAAATCAGGACGTCTCAATTTACGATTTTGAAGTCTTAAACCTTCGAAAGCTTGTGGAGAAGTCACTTCATGAATTAAGTGTAAATCAATATATAATAATTGAGGTTCACCTTCATTCCCGGTTAAAACATGTTTATTCCAAACTTTATCGAATAACGTTTGTCCCATAAAAGCATTCCCCCTTATTAATAATTCTTTTTTAATTCATTGAATATATCTGATGTAGTATAGTGCCCATTTAAATCTTTAGTTGTTTTACCATCTTTAATAAGTTGATATACATCCTGTTCTAGTTCAGACGCCGCATCATCAAAGTTAAAACTTTCACGTAAACACATTGCTAATGAGAGTATCATACCAAATGGGTTAGCTAGATTTTGATTTGCAATGTCGGGTGCTGAACCATGTATAGGTTCATAAAGTCTTGGTCCTTCTAAACTAAAACTTGCAGAAGGTGATAAACCTAATGAACCTGGAATGGTAGAAGCTTCATCACTTAAAATATCTCCAAATAGATTTTCAGTAACAATGACATCAAAATTAGTAGGTTGGGAAATTAACTGCATGCTACAAGCATCAACTAGTAAATGATTCACTTTAACATCAGGAAATTCATGACTAATTTCATTAATAGTTTGACGCCAAAGTTTACTTGTAGCTAACACATTTTCTTTATCAACTGATGTTAATTTTTTCTTTCTTTGAGATGCTAATTCAAAAGCTACCCTTGCAATACGTTCAATTTCCTTTTTAGTATAAGTTAGTGAGTCTAGTGCACTTTGATTATCAATATGCCGTGGTTCACCAAAATATAAGCCACTAGTTAATTCTCTCACTATGATAAAATCCGTTCCTTTGACACGTGATTCTCTAATTGGAGAAAAATGACTTGTACCTTCAGTAACTTTAGTAGGTCGTATATTGGCGAACAAACCTAGAGATTTACGTAATGCTAATAATCCTTGCTCAGGTCTATTATTAGGATCAGTCCATTGAGGACCACCTACAGCACCCAATAAAATTGCGTCAGCATTTTTACAAGCATTTAAAGTATCATCAGGAAGGGGAACACCATGCGAATCTATGGCTGCACCTCCAAAATCATAAGATGTTAATTGATAATCAAATTTATATTTTTTACTGATTAGTTCTAATAATTCTAACGTACCACTTAAGATTTCTGGTCCTATTCCATCACCAGGCAAAGCTACAATATTATAAGTCATTACAGATTACCTTCCTTTTTGTGAATTTCATTAGCGTATTTAGCATGTGCTTCTACATATGCTTTGCAAGAGGCATATAACACATCATAATCAATACCAATACCATTAACAGGTTGACCTTCAATAGTTAATGAAACATGTACTTCTGCTTGAGCGTCGGTACCTTCAGTGACAGAATCAATACGGTAATCAATGAGTTCACTTTTATGTTTAAAAATTCGATCAACTGCATTATATATAGCCACAATTGAACCAGTTCCTATACTTGAATCTTGATAAATATTACCATTTTTATCTTTTATAACGACAACAGCACTTTGTAAACCATTGGAAACAAACTGTAATTGAAGCGTATCAACTTGATAAATTGCATTTTGCTCATGTTCAGTACCTTGGATAATCGCATGTATATCTCGATCAGTTACACTTTTCTTTTTATCGGCAATGGCTTTGAATTGTTTAAATAATTCAGCCTGATTTTGTGGTTCAATATCGTATCCTAAAGATTTCAATTTTTCAGCAAAAGCGTGTTTACCTGATAGCTTACCAAGAGGTAAATCATTTTTACTTATACCAACAAGTTGTGGCGTCATGATTTCATAAGTTTCTGGATTTTTTAAAACACCATCTTGGTGAATGCCAGACTCATGACTAAAAGCATTTTGACCAACAATGGCTTTATTTCTAGGAACGCGTATGCCAGCATAACGAGATATAATATCAGAAGTGTTTTTTGTTTCTGATAGTTTCAATCGTGTTTCATTGCCATAGTGATCTTTACGGACATACAGTGCTAAAGCTAATTCTTCTATAGCAGTATTGCCTGCTCGTTCACCGATGCCATTTACTGTTCCTTCGATTCGTGTGGCACCATTTTCAATAGCAGCCAGACTATTAGCAACTGCCATTCCTAAATCATCATGACAATGTGCACTATAAGTAATGTTTTGTTTAGAGTTAATGTTCTCAATCAAGGTTTTAAAAATTCGACCATATACATTTGGATAACTATAACCGACTGTATCTGGGATATTAATGATTGTAGCACCACAGTCTACTGCCATCTGTACGCATTTTATTAAGAAATCTGTATCAGTTCTTGTAGCATCCTCAGGTGAAAATTGAACGACATCAAAGTATTGTTTGGCGTAACTGACGTGCGCTTTAATTGATTCCAAAACCTGTTGTTGAGTCATTTTGAGTTTATGCGTTAAGTGAATAGGTGAAGTTGCTATAAAAACGTGAATAACTGGTTTTACAGCATCTTTTGTAGCTTCATAAACAGCATCGATATCTGATTTTTTACAGCGTGCTAAACCACATACAGCTGTTTTAGTTAAAGTATTTGATATAGCTTGAACAGACTTAAAGCTACCAGCACTTGAAGCAGGAAAACCTGCTTCAAGTATATCCACACCCCACGTTTCTAACTGTTTGGCAATCTTTAATCGCTCATCAAAAGAAAAGTTAACTCCAGGTGTTTGTTCACCGTCTCTTAATGTTGTATCAAAAATTTGAATATGGCTTTCCATCGTTAACAACCCCTTAGCTTTTATTTTTGAATACTTTTAGATTTAATGAATGGCATCATTTTTCTTAATTCACGACCAACTGCTTCAATTTCATGACCGTGTTGTTGTTCACGTAATTTATAGAATTCTTTAAAGCCATTTTCATTGTCTTTAACAAAGCTATTTGCAAAATTACCATTTTGAATATCTTTTAATACTGCTTTCATATTGTCTTTAACATCAGGAGTGATGACTCTAGGTCCTGAAACATAGTCACCATACTCTGCTGTGTTAGAAATTGAGTAACGAACGTTCTCCATACTGCCTTCATACATTAAATCAACAATTAACTTCATTTCATGTAATACTTCGAAATATGCTAATTCTTTTTGATAGCCCGCTTCAACTAAAGTTTCAAAGCCACTTTGGATTAATTTATGAATACCACCACAAAGTACTGCTTGCTCACCGAATAAATCTGTTTCAGTTTCTTCTTTAAATGTTGTTTCAATTACACCTGCACGCGTAGCTCCAATACCTTTTGCATAACTTAATGAAATATCGCGTGCTTGACCAGTAGCATCTTGTTGTACACCAAATAGTGCTGGTACAGCAGTTCCTTCAACAAAGGTACGTCTTACTAAATGACCAGGTCCTTTAGGAGCTACTAAGAAGACATCAACATCTTTAGGTGGTTTGATAACTTCAAAGTGGATATTAAAACCATGCGCAAATGCTAGGGCATTTCCAGCTTCTAAGTTAGGTTCAATTTCATTTTTATAGACATTTCCTTGGATTTCATCTGGCAATAACACCATGATGACATCTGCTTGTTTAACAGCTTCTGCAACTGGATAAACATCGAAGCCATCTTCTTTAGCTTTATCAAAAGAATGACCAGGGCGAATACCAACAATAACGTCATAACCATTGTCTTTAAGGTTTTGTGCATGCGCGTGTCCTTGTGAACCGTAACCGATAATTGCAATTTTTTTACCTTGTAATGCATCTTTCTCAACAGATTGATCATAATAAACTTTAGTCATATTACATTCCTCCAAAAATTTAAATAACTTAATATTTAGAATATTCTTAAAATTTTAGATAAAGAAATTATCTAAATTATGTGATGTTAGTGGTGATTTATTTAATTATACTAGCGCATCAATGTACAGCTTATCTCAGTTATGACTAATATCTTGAACTTCGAGTACACTGACTTGTTTTTTTAACTTCGCAATTAAAATTTTAAATATAGCTTCATCTTCAATATCTGCAGTAATTTGCATATCAGAGATACCTTTTTCTTTAGATGGTTTAACTGTTAATTCATTAATATTATATTGTAGTCTAACGAATGCACTTGTAATTCTGTTTAATGTGCTCACTTGATCGGTTACTTTTAAATGTAAAATTCGTTTCATTCTAACCCCTCCATTTCATGGTTCGCTTTGCCACTTGGAATCATAGGATTAACTGGTTCAGTAGGTGAGATTCTCACTTCGATTAGCGCAGGTCCACTATAATTAAATGCTGAATCAAGTGTTTTAGTTAGTTTATTTGGATGATCAACTAAGAAACCTTTAACACCATATGCTTCTGCCATCTTCATGAAGTCAGGTTGATCATTAAATACTGAATGAGAGAATCGATGGTTAAAGAATTTATCTTGCCACTGTTTAACCATACCTAATGTGCCATTATTGATTAGAACGATTTTTACATTGAGTCCGTATTCAGGCAGTAACGCTATTTCCTGATTTGTCATTTGAAAACCACCATCACCAACAAAGCAAATAACTGTTTTATCGGGTTCAGCTAATTGAGCACCGATAGCTGATGGAATACCAAAGCCCATAGTACCTAAACCACCGCTAGTAACCCATTGACCATGATGTTTGAATGGATAAAATTGAGCTGCCCACATTTGATGTTGACCAACATCAGTAGTAACTATAGCTTCACCGTTTGTAATTTTTCCTATATATTCAATAGCTTCTTGAGGTTTGCAAAATGTGGCATCAGCTTTTTTATATTTAAAAGGATGTTTGTGCTTATTCTCAATACAATGGTTAACCCAGTGTTCATGGGAAGTTTTATTTGTAAATTTTTGAGATAAAGCTTCTAGTACTTTTTTGCAGTCAGCAACTATCCCTAGGTCAGTCGAAATCACCTTGTTAATTTCTGATTCATCAATATCCACATGAACTACGGTTGCATGAGGAGCAAATTCATTAGGATTACTTGCTAATCTATCATCAAACCGACTACCTAAATTAATTAATAAATCACATTCAGTTAAAGCCATATTACTTGCATAGGAGCCATGCATACCACCCATACCTAGAAATAGTGGATTGTCATAAGGAATAGCTCCCAGACCTAAAAGTGTAGTAGCTACTGGAATTTGATGTTTGGTTACAAATTGAGTTAATAATTCATTAGATTGTGAATGATTGATGCCAGCGCCTGCTAAGATAAGTGGTTGTTTTGCATTCTCTAAATATTGAATTAATTGACTAATATCTTTATCTTTAGGATTTTCAATGACATTATATGCCGGTAAGTCCACCTCATTTACAAGTGGTGCGGATGTTTTAAGCACACCCATATCTTTAGGAAAATCTATAACTACAGGGCCTTTGCGTCCAGAATTTGCTAAGTAAAATGCTTCATGAATGATTCTTGGAATATCATTTACATTTTTAACTTGGAAATTAGCTTTTGTAATTGGTGTAGTCATAGAAAGTAAATCTGCTTCTTGAAAAGCGTCTTTACCAATTCCTGGTGTTGCTACTTGTCCAGTGAATACAACTAAAGGGAGGGAATCACAGTACGCATCTGTTATACCGGTAATAGCATTTGTAGCGCCAGGACCACTTGTTACAACCACTACACCTGTTTTGCCAGATACTCTTGCATAACCTTCTGCAGCATGAGTAGCACCTTGTTCATGTCTTGCTAAGATGTGTTTAATTTTACCATCATAGAAAGTGTCGTATAATGGTAAAACTGCGCCACCAGGATAACCGAATATGAAATCAACACCTTCATGTAATAATGCCTCTACTAAAAGTTCTGAACCGGATCTGAAATTATTATTTGCGTCTAAATCACTATCTACTTTTAGACTAGTTTGTTTTGAATAGTCCATAGCATCAGGACTTACTATGCTACTTTCCTTTTTACTTGTCATGTCGAACAACTCCTCTAGTTAGATTAGATTTTCGGGAACTTGCATAATACCACCAGTATTCGCACTAGTGACCAAAGCAGTATATCTTGCCAGATAACCTGATTTCACTTTTGCCTTAAAAGGTTGTAATGCTTCTTTACGATGATTAAGTTCTTCTTCAGTTTGATTAACATCTAAAGTTCGATTGATTAAATCAATAGTGACTTCATCGCCGTCTTTAATGAGTCCAATAGGTCCACCTGAAGCTGCTTCTGGTGAAATGTGGCCGACAGCGATACCTCTCGTTGCACCAGAGAATCTACCATCAGTTATTAATGCGACATCCTTACCTAAACCTCTACCTACAATTGAAGAAGTAGGGGCTAACATTTCAGGCATTCCTGGTCCACCTTTAGGACCTTCATATCGAATAACAACGACGTGACCTTCGCGTACGATTTTATTATCAATTGCTTCAACAGCTTCATCGTGTGAATTGAAACAAATTGCTTTACCAGTAAATGTCTTAATAGAAGGATCAACGCCACCAACTTTAATGACAGCCCCTTTAGGCGCTATATTTCCAAATAATATTGAGAGACCACCTTGCTTATCATAAGGATCATCTAGTGAATGAATGACATCAAAATTCTTAATTTCTTTACCTTCATTATTTTCACGAAGTGTTTTTCCAGTAACTGTGAGTCTATCTGGATGTAATGTTCCTTCTTTTTTCATCAATTCATTGATGATAGCTGGACAACCACCTGCTTCGTGGACATCATGCATAGAATATGAAGAACTTGGTGCAATCTTAGATAAATAAGGCGTCTTTTTAGCGATTTCATTGATACGTTCCAAATCGTAATTAATACCAGCTTCGTTTGCAATGGCTAGCGTATGTAATACCGTGTTAGTTGAACCACCCATCGCCATATCAAGTGCAAATGCATCATCGATAGCTTCTCGAGTTACGATATCAAGTGGTTTGATATCTTTTTTGATATTATCTACTAATTTAAATGCAGCTTCACGAATCATTTCTCTTCTTTGTTCGCTTACTGCTAAAGCTGTACCGTTATATGGTAGTGCCAAGCCTAACACTTCCATTAAACAATTCATTGAGTTTGCAGTAAACATTCCCGCGCAAGAACCGCAAGTAGGGCAAGCGTTTTGTTCCATATCTAAAAATGCTTCTTTGGAGAGTTTACCTTCTTTAAATGCGCCAACCGCTTCAAACATTGATGATAATGTCAAAGCTTTACCTTGCGCTGATAAACCAGCTTTCATAGGCCCACCAGAACAGAATATAGCTGGTACATTGGTTCTAACGGCAGCTAATAACATACCGGGTGTTATTTTGTCGCAATTAGGAATGTAAAATACGCCATCGAACCAGTGCGCATTAATAACGGTCTCTGCAGCATCAGCAATGATTTCTCGAGAGGGAAGTGAGTAACGCATTCCAATGTGTCCCATAGCTATACCATCATCAACACCAATAGTATTAAACTCGAAAGGTATAGCGCCTGCCTCACGAATAGCTTCTTTAGCAATGTCAGCCAATTCTCTTAAATGCACATGTCCAGGTACAATATCGATATAAGAGTTACATATTGCTACAAAAGGTTTGTTCATATCTGTTGGATTTTTAAGTGCGCCCGTGGCGTGTAAAAGACTTCGAGCAGGTGCTTGATGATCACCTTTTTTTATCATGTCACTTCTCATAAATAATTCCCCCCATAAAACATAATAAGTTTAAAACATAAAAAGACGTCCCAATTTATGAATGGGACGTCTATAAGTCCCATTCAATGAGAAATAGGACTTAAACATTTAGTAACAGATAATTACTAAAGTTCCAGTCCTTGCGAGTATAATAAAATAATTAAATTGTCAGTCGGGTTATATGTTTGATTTGTCATTTTAATATACTCCTTTCTTGAATGGTTATATTAGAATAGTTAGAATTGTTTAAAAATTCGATAAACTTAATTTACTATATCATTTTTATTAAGTCAATAGAATTTTTAAGAATTTTCTAACAACTTAATCTCATCATTCTTGTGTTGAGTATAGGGAAATTGTTTAAGGAATTTGTTATAATTAGTAAGTTAAAATTTTTATGACTTAATTTAGTTTACGAGAATAAAATAAGTTACCATAAGTTCTGAAATGGTCATGAATAATCATTTGATTAAAAAAATTTGAAAGAGTGGGACTAATGATAAGTATTAATAATTTGGATGAATTAAATCATTTTGCAAACGTGTTAGTTCGACACTTAGAGCCTAGTGATTTAATCCTTTTAAATGGCGACCTAGGGGCAGGTAAAACTACACTAACACAATTTATAGGTAAACATTTAGGAGTTAAGCGTAATATTAATTCTCCTACTTTTAATATTATAAAATCATATAAAGGGAGTAATTTAAAATTACATCATATGGACTGTTATCGTTTGGAAGATTCAGATGAAGATCTAGGATTTGATGAATATTTTCAAGATGAAGGCATTACCATTATTGAATGGAGTCAATTTATTCAAGATTTATTACCTAAGGAACATTTAATAATCAATATAGAAACTTTATGTGAATCAAAAAGAACTATAAAATTAGAAGCCCAAGGAACCCATTATTTAAAAGTAAAGGAGGAAGTTGAAAGTGAATTTATTAATGATTGATACATCTAATCAACCGATGTCAATCGCAATCATGCAAGATGATATCGTCTTGGCAGAAACTACGTCGGAAGATAAAAAAGATCATACGAGTCAACTTATGCCTGGTATTCAGCACTTATTTGAAGAAGCAAAAATTGAAAAAAATGCTATTGATGGGATTGTGGTTGCTAAGGGTCCAGGTTCCTATACTGGAGTTAGAATTGGCGTAACCACCGCTAAAACGTTGGCCTATGCATTGAACACTAAATTATATGGTGTATCATCTTTAGCAGCATTAGCTGCAACAGTAGAGAATGATGAACAAAAATTATTAGTTCCAATCATTGATGCACGTCGTGAAGCGGTATACACTGGTGTTTATCAAAACGTTGATGGAAATATAACAACTATTTTAGAAGATCAATATTTACCTATTGAAGAATTAAAAAAGCAATTAACTAAAATGAACCAACCATTTCTTTATGTTGGTAGAGATGCTGATAAGTTATCCGAACAACTTGGTGGAGAAATAAAAAATAATTTACCTCATGCTCCAACTATGAAACAACTCATAACTAAAAGTGAACCGATTCATACATTTGTTCCTAATTATATTAAATTATCAGAGGCTGAAAGAAATTGGCTAAACCAACAGAAGCAGAATTAACAATTAGAGCAATGCAAGTAGATGATGTCCCCAGTGTATTCGATATAGAACGAGATAGTTTCAATGATAGTTCGTGGACAATTGATGCATTTTATCATGAATTGAATGAAAATAACTTTGCTAAATATTTTGTGATTGTTTTTAAAAATGAAATTATCGGATATCTAGGACTATGGATGGTTATTGATCAAGCTCAAATTACAACAATAGCAATTCATAAAGACTTTAGAGGTTATGGACTGGGACAATTATTATTAAAATATGTCATGGATTATGCAAGCCATTCATGTGAAGTGATGAGCTTGGAAGTTAGGGTAGATAATGTAATTGCGCAACATGTTTATACTAATTTGGGTTTTCAATATGGAGGTAAACGTAAAAATTATTATGGAGAAGGCGAGGATGCAATGGTAATGTGGGTGAACTTAAATGAATAAAGAAACATTAATATTAGCAATAGAAACGAGTTGTGATGAAACAAGTGTAAGTGTCATTAAAAATGGAAATTCAATTTTATCTAATATTGTATTAAGTCAAATTGAGAGTCATAAGCGTTTCGGTGGTGTTGTACCTGAAGTTGCAAGTCGACATCACGTTGAAGGGATTACGACAACGATTGATGAAGCATTAACAACTGCAAATATATCAATGAATGATATTGATGCAATAGCAGTGACTCAAGGACCAGGATTAATTGGTGCACTACTTATCGGTATTAATGCAGCGAAAGCACTAGCTTTTGCTTATGACAAGCCACTTATTCCTGTACACCATATTGCTGGTCACATTTATGCTAATCATTTAGAAGAAACATTAACATTTCCTTTAATTGCGCTAATTGTGTCAGGGGGCCATACTGAATTAGTATATATGAAATCTCATATGCATTTCGAAGTAATTGGTGAGACAAGAGATGATGCAGTGGGAGAGGCGTATGATAAAGTCGCTCGAACAATTGATTTACCATACCCTGGAGGGCCACAAATTGATAAATTAGCTCAATATGGTAAAGATACTTATGATTTTCCTAGAGTGTGGTTAGAAAAGGAAAGTTATGATTTTAGTTTTAGTGGATTGAAAAGTTCTGTTATAAATAAACTGCATAATTTGCGACAAAAGAATGAAGAAGTTGTAAAAGAAGATGTAGCAACTAGTTTTCAAAATAGTGTTGTAGACGTGTTAAGTACCAAAGCGATTAATGCATGTAAAGCCTATAAAGTTAACAGACTTATTATTGCTGGAGGTGTTGCAAGTAATAAAGGACTGCGACATCGTTTACAACAATTATGTGAAGATAATAATATTCATTTATCCATTCCAAGTCCTAAATTATGTACTGATAATGCAGCAATGATTGGTGCTGCAGCATATTACTATTATAAGTCAGGAATTACAGCTAAGTTAGATTTGAATGGCGAAAATAATATGGATATAGAAGAAGCTACTATAGACGTTTAAATTTATATTATTTATTTAATCGAATTAATTATTTCAATAATCATAAAGAACCTCTTTTAACGTAAGGATTAAGATCCACTGTTAACAGGAGGTTTTTTATTGAGATAAAAATAATTCAAAAGGTCAATAGGGAACGTTTGTACTTATCAACATTAAGTGCATAAGTTGTGGATAAACCGTTCTTAACAATGTGGATATGAATTTAATTTTGTGTAAAAAGTTTGTAAAATAATTTGAAATAAGTTGTGGACAAGTGGGATAACTATGTGGATAGTTGATAATATCGTATTTTAGCTGTTTATAACTTTTGTTGAAATTTGTATAAAAAATTAGCTAGAAAGTTAATTAATACTTTCTAGCTAATAGTAAAATGATGAGTTTTTAGATGTTTTCTTGTAAATTTTCCCATTCCAACATAACCTGTTCTAACTTCTGTTCGGTTTCAAGTTTCTGATTCGCTAATGATGAGGCTTTATCAGGATTATTGAACACGTCAGGCTGAGTGAGTTGTTCATCAATGCGTGCTATTTCATTCTCAAATGTTTCAATTTTGGCTTCACAGTTCTCAATGAGTCGTTCTAATTTTCGTTGCTCACGACGTTGTTGCTTTTGAGAATCATAAGTATTTATATTTTCATTAGCTTCATTTTGTTTTGAAGTATCCTCTTTACTTAAATCATTTCGTTCATTTTTAAAAGCTTCAAGTGCTGCTGCTTCTTCTGTTTTCTCGATGTAATATTGATAATCTCCCAAATACATTTGGCCACCGTCATTATTTAAGTCGAATACTTTATTTGCTAATTGATTAATAAAGTAACGATCGTGTGACACAAAAAGAATAGTTCCTTCAAAATCTTTTAGCGCTTGTTCTAACATCTCTTTAGAATCTATATCAAGATGGTTTGTTGGTTCATCAAGGATTAATACATTATCTCTTTGAAGCATAAGTAGTGCTAATTGCAAACGAGCTTTTTCTCCACCAGATAAATCATTGATGACTTTTTTTACATCATCTTGCACGAATAAGAAACGTCCGAGTATAGCACGAATATCTTTTTCATTCATTGTTGGATATTGATCCCAAACATAGTCGATAATTGTTTTATTAGATTTAAATTCAGCTTGCTTTTGATCATAATAACCAATTTGAAGATTTGCACCAAAGGTAATTTCACCTTCTAATTGCTTTTGAAGTCGAGCGATGGTCTTGATCAGAGTAGTTTTACCTACGCCATTTGGGCCAATAATAGCAATATGATCCCCCTTACTTACTTCAATATTAATAGGAGATGTTATAGGCGAATCATAACCAATTTTCAGATTACGAATATGCATAACGTCATTACCTGTATTACGATTAAAGCCAAATTGAATGTTAGCACTTCTTGCGTCCAACATAGGTTTGTCAATACGTTCCATTTTTTCTAGTGTTTTTCGACGGCTTTTTGCCATTCCACTAGTTGAAGCACGTGTTATATTTTTCTCTACAAATGTTTCTAATCGTTTAATTTCATCTTGCTGACGTTCATATTCTTGCATTCTGCTTTCGTAATATTTATGACGTTGCTCAATAAATTGTTCATAATTTCCGACGTAACGTTTAACATTGCCAAGTGCAACATCATATATTTGAGTGACGATTTTATCTAGGAAATATCTATCGTGACTAATAATAACAATGGCACCTTTGAAATATTTTAAATAATCCTCTAACCACTTCGTCGTTTCTAAATCTAAATGGTTTGTAGGTTCGTCTAGTAGTAATAAATCTGGCTCATTCAATAGCATTTGGGCTAAGGATAATCGCGTTTTTTGACCACCACTGAAATCGTTGATAGGTTTATCGAAATCATCTTCATTGAAATTTAAACCATGTAGAACAGTTTTGATTTTACTCTCATACTGATAACCATCAAGTTGTTCGAATTGATTAGTTAAAGATTCATAGCGTTCCATATGTTGTTGATATTCTTCGGAATCATAGTTAGATGCTTGATCAGCTAGCCAGTTCGTTTCTTCTTTAATTAGAAGTTCCATTTTTTTTAAATGTTCAAACGGTTTTGACATTTCTTCGAAGACTGAAGCGGATGAATTAAGTGTCATTTGCTGTGTTAAATAACCCATACGTAAATTTTTGATTTTTGATATATGACCGCTATCATAGTCTTCAACACCGGCAATGATTTTCATTAAAGTCGATTTACCGGCACCGTTTCTGCCTACGACACCAATTCGTTCGCCTGTTTTTACTTCGAAATTCACACGCGTAAAAATATCTTCGCCATCAAATGATTTCGAAATATCGTTTAATTGCAAGAGTATCATTCAGGTTTCACCTTTCTATTTATAAGTTTATTACTCGAAATTAGATTGTATATTACTCTATATTTTACCGTATAACTTAGTTTCTTGAAACTAAGTTATTTATTTTTAAAATATGTTAAGGTATAATATTCCAGTATTCATAATAGGACATAATGACATTTTTAAATTTAAAACGTATAGCACTCAAAATAGTTTGGATACATAGATTATAAAATTCAAACATAAAGGAGGGATATTTTAAATGGCTCATAATAAATCTAAAATTCCACGGGCAACTTTGAAGCGATTACCTTTATATTACAGATTCGTTAACACACTCAAGTCTAAAGGCATTGATAGGGTTAATTCTAAGGCTATTAGTGAGGCACTTAATATCGAATCAGCAACCATCCGAAGAGATTTCTCTTACTTTGGAGAATTAGGCAAAAAAGGTTACGGTTACAATATAGATAGTCTATTAGAATTCTTTAAAACAGCACTAAGTGATAGTGATAATATATACATAGCTTTAGTAGGTGTTGGTAATTTAGGTCGAGCACTTTTGACATATAACTTTTCAATTCATGATGAAATGACAATAACTGAGGCTTTTGATATAGATGAACAGATTGTCGGAACAGAGATTGGTGATGTATCTGTGCATCATATGAACGATTTAAAAAAAGTACTCAATGCTCAAAAAATAAATGTTGTAATATTAACTACACCAGAAGAAGCGGCACAACAGGTTGCAAATCAATTAGTTGAAGCTAATATTCAAGGTATACTAAATTTCACACCAGCTAGAATAGAAGTACCTAATACCGTACAAGTGCATCATATTGACTTGGGCATAGAATTGCAATCATTGCTATTCTTTATGAAAAACTATTCTAATTAAATTTTTATATTTATATTCTTACATCCTTCTTTATAAGAGGGATGTTTTTTAATTTACGTTTAAAATTCATTAATTTCATTTAGTATTGAAAACATCATATTATTAAAAATCAAAAGCGTTTAATTTTAAGATGTTGCCAAATTTAGTACAATTGATTATAATACCTTAGTAAAATAATCGGGAAAGGATGAAATGATAGTGATATGGATGATTATTAGTGGTCTTATAGTAGGTATATTATTAGGGTTTGTGATGCAACGTACACGCTTCTGTTTAGCTGGTGGCTTCAGAGATATGTACGTTCAAAAAAATAATAAAATGTTTTATGCCTTATTAGTTGCTATTACAGTCCAAAGTATTGGACTACTTATTTTAACCGGATTAAATGTTATATCTATCCCAGATAGTACATTTCCAATTATAGGTACAATTATTGGTGGTTTTATATTTGGAATCGGTATTGTATTAGCAGGAGGATGTGCTACAGGTACATGGTATCGAGCTGGTGAAGGTTTGATTGGCAGTTGGATAGCGCTCGTACTATATGCTGTAACTGCCGCTATTACTAAAACTGGTATTTTACTTCCAGTAATGACATGGATTAATAAACCTACAAACATTAATGCAAATATGTCTCAGACTACCGGTATTCCTATGTGGGTGTTTACGTTAGTATTAACAATTATAACTATCATTTTTGTAACTAAAACATTACGTAAACCAAAACCCAAATTTGCAGTTCCAAAGCTTAAACAAAAGTATAGTGGCTTGAGACACTATTTATTTGAAAAACGATACCATCCATTTGTGGCTGGTATTGCAGTAGGGTTAATTGCTTTGATAGCTTGGCCAATGAGTATTTCTACTGGAAGAGATTACGGCTTAGGCATTACTACACCTTCAGCAAACTTAATTACCTTTTTAATTACAGGTGATACTAAGCTAATTGATTGGGGAGTATTATTGATTTTAGGTATATTCTTAGGTTCTTATATTGCTGCTAAAGGATCACGTGAATTTAAATGGCGATTACCTGATAAGAAGACCATTCGCAATAGTGCTATTGGTGGTATTTGTATGGGATTTGGTGCTTCAGTAGCTGGAGGATGTTCAATTGGAAATGGTTTAGTAGAAACTGCTATCATGTCTTGGAAAGGATGGATAGCACTTGGTTCTATGATTTTAGGTGTATGGTTTATGAGTTACTTTATATTTATTAGACCAATGAAAAAATTAGAAAAACAAACATCTAAGTCTCAAGCAACAACAGCGACAAAACAAGTACAAACGACTTAATTAATTTGGAGGTAATACAATGTTATATGAATTAGGTACTGTAGGTATGGTTTGTCCATTCCCATTAATAGAAGCGCAAAAGAAAATGCAAACACTAGATAGTGGTGATGAACTTAAAATTGATTTTGATTGTACACAAGCAACAGAAGCCATTCCTAATTGGGCAGCCGAGCAAGGTTATCCAGTTACGAATTATGAACAATTAGACGATGCTTCATGGACAATTACAATTCAGAAAGCTTAAAACAAAATAAGCATGTAAAGCGTCTGTGTTATATTATGTAACATATTGTGTCATTTTATCTTACGTATTTTTGCTATTTCAATTTAGTATCATTATGATATTTTTAAAGGAAGTGGTAATTATGAAGATGGATGACACAATTTTTTTATTTCTTTGCACTTTACTTGTATGGATTATGACACCAGGTCTTAGCTTATTTTACGGTGGTCTAGTTCAATCAAAGAATGTTTTGAATACAGTAATGCAAAGTATGGCAGCAATGATTATCGTGACTTTCACATGGGTTGCATTAGGATTTTCATTAAGCTTTGGAACTGGAAATGCTTTGATAGGGAATTTTGATTTAATTGGGTTACAGCATGTTGGCTTTGCAGTTAATGATCAATTAAGTCCGCATATTCCATTTGCATTATTTATGCTATTCCAAATGATGTTTTGTACAATTGCAGTTTCAATCCTTTCAGGTTCAATCGCTGAACGTATGAAATTCTTTCCATTTATTATCTTTATCTTTTTATGGGTGATTTTAATATATAGTCCAGTTGCGCATTGGGTGTGGGGCCGAGGTTGGATTCAACAACTTGGTGCTCTTGATTATGCAGGTGGTACAGTTGTACATATCACATCTGGACTCTCAGGACTAATTTTGGCTATTATGATAGGTAATGGTAAAAAAATTGAAAAAATACAGCCACATAATCTTTTAATCACTTTAATTGGCGGTATTTTAGTATGGGTAGGTTGGTATGGCTTTAACACAGGTAGTGCATATACTTTAAATGATGTCGCATTAACATCATTTGTAAATACGATTATTGCTGCAAGTGGTGGCGCTCTTAGCTGGTTAGTAGTTGGGTACTGTATTACTAAGAAATTAAGTTTACTTGGGTTGTTATCAGGCGTGTTGGCAGGGTTAGTCGCTATTACACCGGCAGCAGGCTATGTTAGTTATTTCAGTGCTTATATTATTTCAATTACAGGTGGAATCGTTTGTTACCTTGTTATTAATGTAATTAAAGTGAAATATAAATATAATGATACACTTGATGCATTTGGTATTCATGGAGCTGGAGGAATTGTTGGTGCTATTCTTACCGGTGTTTTTCAATCACACTATGTTAATAATGATGTATCAAATGGTTTAATCTATACAGGAGATGTACACTCAATCTTAATTCAAATACTAGCTGTTGTCGTGGTATTGTGTTATACCATTGTTTTAACATGGATTATAGGAAAAATTTTACAGAAAATAATGCCTATCGCTACTACTGAAGAAGAAGATAAAGCAGGTTTAGATCAACTTGTTCATGGTGAGAAAGCCTATTTTTATGGAGAACTAAACAAATTAAATAAGAGATATTGATAATATTATTAGGATAATACATATTAAAAAAGTTACTTTGAGAGATTATTTCTATGATAAAATAATCTTTAAATGAAAATTAATTTAGGTGATTAATCTAATGAAGAATATATCAGATATCGCAAAATTAGCGGGAGTATCTAAAAGCACGGTCTCCCGCTTTTTAAATGGTGGCTCAGTAAGCCATCAAACTAAAGAAAAATTAAGTCGAATTATTGAAGAACATGATTATCAGCCGAATCAGTTTGCTCAAAGTTTAAGAGCTAAACATACGAATCTTATTGGTGCTATCATTCCAAGGATGAATTCACATGCGGTTGATGAAACTGTGAAAGGAATTGTATCTGTATGCCATCAACATCAATATCAATTATTACTTAACTATACTGGTTTAGATATACGTGCTGAAATAGGGGCATTGGAGACATTTTCAAGAAGTAAAGTGGATGGCATTATATTAATGGCTACTACTTTGACTGATGAACACTTGGAAGTAATTGAAAAATTAAATGTACCGGTAATTCTGGTTGGACAATCCTATCCCAATTTACATAGTATAATTCATGATGATTATCAAGCTGGTTTTATAGTAGGGGAACAGATAGGGCGTAAAAAGCATAAAAACGTTGTATTCTTTGGTGTAAGTGAGGAGGACGTTGCTGTAGGCATCAAACGTAAACAAGGTATTATTGATGGTTTGAAAAAATACGATGTTTATCCTGAAATTTATTTAACTTCTTTTAGATATGAAGAGGCAAAAAATGATGTTTCTAAGAAGTTAAAAAATGCTAGAGGTATCGATGCGTTAATTGGAGCAACAGATCCTATTGCATTAGCAATTCATAAATTTTATTCTCAACAAAACAATGCTACTGGAAATTATCATATTTTTGGATTTGGGGGAGACCCAATGACACAACTTGTTACACCCGCTATTACGACAGTTAAATTCAATTATTTTAAAGCTGGCACATATGCTATGAACCAATTGAATGAATTAATTTTTTCTAAAAATGCAGTATCTAAAACTGTCATTCCTGTTGAAATAGAGGATTTTTAAAAATATTTAAAACTATGGAACCGATACCATAATCAATGATAAAATTATATTAACTTTAGATTTAAATTATTTTGGAGGAATAATATGGCTGAATGGTCAAGAGAAGAACGTTATCGTCGTATTGAAGACGTTGATAAAAAGTACTTAGAAAATCTCAAGCAACAAGTTAAAGCGTCAAGATTTCGTCAAATATTTCATATTCAACCTGAAACTGGTTTGCTAAATGATCCTAATGGATTAATTTATCATAACGGCAAATATTATGTTTCACATCAATGGTTCCCATTAGGAGCAGTGCATGGATTGAAATATTGGTTTAATTATACTAGTGATGATTTAGTGGCATTTGAACCACAAGATACCTTAATCAAACCCGATACATATTATGATAGCCATGGTGTTTACAGTGGTAGTGCTTTTGATCATAATGGAGATTTATATTACATGTATACAGGCAATCATCGTGATGAACAATGGAATCGATATGCTAGTCAGATGATTGCTAAAGTTCAAAGTAATGGAGAGATTACTAAATTTGATGAACCCGTAATTCCTTCACAACCTGAAGGGTATACAAGTCATTTTAGAGATCCTAAAGTTTTTGAATTAAATAATGAATATTATGCGATTATAGGTGCTCAAACAAACGAGGAACTTGGTTGCTGCTTAATTTATAAAACGAATGATAAGCAACTAAATCAATGGTCATATTGTGGAGAAATTGATACTAAATTAAAAAACTTTGGTTATATGTGGGAATGTCCCGATTATTTTAAATTAGATTCTAAGGATATCTTACTGTTCAGCCCTCAGGGAATAGAACCACAAGGGGATCAGTTTAGAAATATATATCAATCAGGCTATTTAATTGGGGATTTAAATTTTGATTCATTATCCTTTGATCATAGTGAATTTGTAGAACTGGATAATGGTTTTGATTTTTACGCACCCCAAACTTTTTTAGATGAAAATGGCAATCGAGTTTTAATAGGTTGGATGGGCTTGCCAGAAATAAATTATCCTACTGATGAAGAAGGATGGGCACATTGTTTAACGATACCTAGAGTACTAACAATAGAGAATAATCAATTACGACAACGCCCGTTTAAAGGTCTTGAACGATTACGTAAAAATAAAGAAACGGCATTAGGTTATGCAAATAAATTTAACCGAAAATTACATCCATATGAAGGCAAACAATATGAACTAATTATTGATATTATCGAAAATGACGCTTCAAAAATTTATTTTGAATTACGGACCTCAAAACAAAATAACACCAAAATTATCTACAATACAAGGGAACAAAAAATTACATTAGATCGCTCAGAAAGTGGATTATTGCCTGAAAATGTTCAAGATTTAACGAGAAGTACGATATTGGATTCTCCTCTCACACGTTTGCAAATATTTGTTGATACATCTAGTATTGAAATATTCTGTAATGATGGGGAACGTGTTTTAACATCAAGAATATTTCCAGATGAAAATGCTACAGGTATAGAAACTTCAACGGAGACTGGACAAGTATATTTAAAATTCACTAAATATGAACTTAAGGATGAGTAAAAAATGAGAAAGTTATATGGGATAGGTGAAGCATTAATAGATTTTATTCCAAATGTTAAGAACTCTGAACTTAAAGATGTTGAACAGTTTAGTAGACAGGTTGGAGGTGCACCAGCTAATGTTGTGAGTGTAGCTCGAAAAATGGGTGCCTCCACTGAAATGGTCACTCAATTAGGTAATGATGCATTTGGAGACATTATCGTAGAAACTTTAAAAGATATTGGTGTAGGTACTCAATTTATAAAGCGAACAGATCAAGCTAATACTGCACTAGCATTTGTGAGTTTAAAAGAAGATGGACAAAGAGATTTTTCATTTTATCGTAAACCCTCAGCTGATATGCTTTATAAAGCTGAATATCTAAATGAAATTACAATCAAGCCAAACGATGTATTACATTTCTGTTCTGTTGATTTAGTTGAAAGTAATATGAAAGAAGCTCACAAATCTATGGTAAATAAATTTAAGTCAGCAAATGCAACCATTGTTTTTGATCCTAATGTTCGTTTACCTCTTTGGCAAAATGCTGAAGCATGTAAAGAAGCAATTCATGAATTTTTACCGAAAGCTAATGTGATTAAAATTTCAGATGAAGAGCTAGAATTTATAACTGGTGAAGCGGATGAAGATAAAGCTATTCAATCATTATTTGAGGGTTCTGTAGAAGCAGTTATTTATACTCAAGGTGCTGCAGGTGCAAGTATCATTTTAAAAGATGGGACTAAGATACATCATGGAGGATTTAAAGTAAAAGCAATTGATACAACTGGCGCAGGGGATGCCTTTATAGGAGCTGCAATAAGTAGAATGCTATTGAGTGACGAATTAAATATTACTAAGTTGCTAAAAGAAGAAGGACAGGACATTCTCAGATTTAGCAACATGGTGGCCGCAAAGGTTACAACTAAATACGGTGCAATAGAGAGTATTCCTACAATTGAAGATGTTACAACTGAATTAAATAAATGATAAAAAGTGCCAGTAAATGATTTTATTAGTTCATTTACTGGCTTTTTTATACGTGATATTCTCAATTATTTTTACTTCTGTGATGAAATTTATATTTAAAAAGTTTGATAGACATAACTATATTTTTTTAACATTACGAACCGAAGCAAAACAGTGCTCACCGTTTTTAAAATTGACAATACGTTCTTTTGAATCTATGGATTCAATATTATGTCTGTTAACAACGAAGCTGTTGTGACATCTAAAGAACCGCTCATCAAGTTGTGCAAGTTCTTTTAAATTGCCATAGAACTCAATTTGACGATTATCTAAATGTGCGATTAATCGATGTGATTTTGTAGATGATTCGAAAAACATTACGTCATCATATTGAACATAAATTGAATTACTTCCTCGTTTCAATTCAATCGTTTCAACAGTACTTTCTTTAGATAATAATTTTAAGCGAGTGTGTGCAGTTTCTAAGCAATCAATAATTCTGGACTGTAATTGGCTTGGATCATCTTTAAAGATAAAATCCATTGCTGACACTTTGTAAACAAAGGTTAGGTACGTTAACTCACTATGACTTGTAACGAATATGATATTTCCAATAGGGTCATACTTACGAATTTCACTACCTAATTTAATACCGTTGATATCAGCCTCTAATTGAATATCTAGAAAGTAACATCCGACATCATTCATCTCTTTAGATTTTTCAATGACTTCATAAGGATCGTCTGTTGCAAGCGCAATCTCCATAGGTTTTTCTTCAATCATAATGTAATTATTAATAATTGAAACCATATTTTCACGTTGTTTTACATCATCTTCACAAATGAATATTTTCATGATTACACATCCTTATGACTAATTGTTAATGATTTCTACTTTTTGTATAAAGTAGCCATTCTCTATTGTGGTATCTAGTAATACATTTTCAGTAGAATCAGTAATTTCTTTCAGAGTACTTAATCCTAGACCTCTATTTTCTCCTTTTGTTGAAAAGCGTTCTTGAAATAGTTCGTGAATACGTGGCATATCTTCTTTACATTTATTCATAACAATAAACATGACGGAAGAGTCTGTATTAATAAAAGCGATACGTATTAATGCATCTTCAAGCGTTTCAGATGCTTCTATTGCGTTATCAGTAATAATTCCAATGATACGACTAAGATCAATCGTGTTCATTTCTATATGTTCTACTAACTCTGGTACTTCTATGCTAATTGGAATGTTTTTTTCTTGAGCTTGTAAAATTTTAGTGGTAACTAAGCCTTTAATCGCACGTACTTTTAAATTCTCAGTTCCATTAATTTTAATAGACTTCATTTGAAGATTATCTTTCATAGGTACGATATTTTCATTAAAATATTGTCTTAATCC
Source organism: Staphylococcus sp. HMSC062A01 (assembly GCF_001836805.1). Taxonomy (NCBI): domain Bacteria; kingdom Bacillati; phylum Bacillota; class Bacilli; order Caryophanales; family Staphylococcaceae; genus Staphylococcus; species Staphylococcus sp. HMSC062A01. Next base: position 4,462 of record NZ_KV830647.1, on the reverse strand, counting down.
AGGCATATCATCTTCACGAATATATTCAGACATTGTAGTTAAGATGTTCACATAATCATGTCTAAACTTACGCATTTCATTGTTAATTGACTCAATTTGTAACGTATATTCGTAATATGTTTCAATCTCTTCCATGTTACGTTTATAACGAAGTTCTTTAATCATATAGTTAGATATGAAAATAATTAGAACAGTAAAGAAAAGAATAATTCCAATGAAAATTAAACCGTACATTTTTAAGGATGAATTATTTATATTAGGTATTTGAGAATAAACATACAAGATAATAAAAGATAAAACTAATACTAATGAAATTATAGTTAAATAAGTTTTGTTTATAGATAAATAAGATTGCATTAGTTTTTTTAATAAAATTTGAACTGAAAAGGCCAAAACTAATGAAATAGCAAAAAATATAACTATGTATGAAAAGGAAATTATTACGTAATTTTGAGTGTGCTTTTCAACTAAAACCACGAATAAAAAACCTAAAAAATTACTGAAAAACATAAGAATAGCGCTACTTAATACAGCAATCAATGAATACAGCTTAACCTTAGTATATAAGATTAAGCCACAACCAATTAATAAATATAAAATTGATATACTGCCCAAGTAAATAAATAAAAAGGCTGAAGGGATTATAACCACTAAAATGGCTAAATAATCCCTTTTAGTATAACTTATGTCTAAAATAATTTTAGCGATTAAAAATAAGAGAAACCCTTGAAAAAAAGCCAATGGAACGTTTGATAATACATCCATACTTCTCTCACACTTTCTAACATTTATTATCTATTTAAGTTAGTTAACTCTTCAGGAACTTCTGGCTCATCAAAGTACGTAGCACATGGAGTATAAGAAGCTAATGTACCTACAGATTCTAATAAAAATGAGAAAAATTTAATAAACAAATCGAATAATACTGTCATAGTTAATAATCCTCCCTAGGAAAAAAGATTGGTAATAATGTAATGCTCTCAAGTGTAATTCCTAATAAAATTAATTGCTTAAACGGTTCTGGTGCTAAAAATGAAATTATTAATAAAACCATTGTTATGATGACTGATAATAACTTCTTTTTCATTTTTAAGTGACTAGGAATTGGTTGTTTCTTAGTTGCTGAAGGGGCATAGTAAATAATTAAAACAGTCCCAATTGCAACTACAGAATACATAATACCCAGATTCACTTGAAAATATACTAGCAACCAGGGTAATCCTACAAATAAAGCTAAATTTTGAACATGACATAGCAATGGTGATTTTGCATGTGCCCCGTGTGCATAACGTCTAACTAAAAAATAACTTACATGTGTAAATAAAGTGTATAGAAATGTATGGAAGATAAGTGCAACACCATATGTCACAATTGTTTTTGATAGATTGCTTACAACAACTTGTAATCCCAATCTTACTTTCAAAAATTGAATATGATCAAGATTATTTTTGCGTTGCAAATATAATGCGAATTGCTCAATCTTATTATCAATTGCTTTCAATGGTGTGCCACTCTCCTTATATCAATTATACAATTTAGTGCAATTGGTCTGGGTACTTATGCTTAACTGTTCAAAATAAATACCTAACTGTTATTTTGAAATTACAAGTAATATTTTAACATATAAAATATTACAGTTATGTATAAAAAAATGCGATTTAAGAAATAATTAATTATTTATTCATAGGTTGTGTTTAAATAGACTCATATCACTTACAAGTGATAAAAACTTAATAATCTTAGTCTTTAAATTTAATAGTTATTGTTTGGTAATTGAGTTAAATAATTTTGTTTGTAGTTGCGAAATTATTGACACCTTTACCATATGTTGTAAGTGTTATTAATGGTTATGAAACCATTGCAATAGTAGTAATGTCCCATTAATCATTATTACTAAAGTGACTTCTTGTTTATATGAAGTTTCTTACTTGGTTTTCTTCGTGTAGTTAAACGAGTTCATTAATAAGCCATCCCAACTTATTAATGAACTAAGTAAAGTTACTGAAGTTTAAACTCAGTGGAAAGTGTTTAACTTAGCTATTGTAAGATATAGAAGTTAAATATTTTCAGGATGTAAGCTATCGTAAAATTTTCATAATTAATAACATTCCCAAAAGATTGAAATAACTGTAAAAACATTCCCTTAATATGAAAGTCGCGAGTTCCTCCCAAGCTCGTGACTTTTTTTGTAAAAAAAACTGTATCCATTTAATTGGATACAGATTAGTAACTATTTATATAGATTTGGTTTTAAATTTTTGAATACAGGAATATTCTCACGTTGAACATCAACTTCATTTAAATCAATATTAAATGCGATTGTGTCCTCATCCTGGCCTAATTCAGCTAATATATCACCATTTGGATTGATAATCATTGAATGACCAGCGTAATCAGTATTACTGTCATTTCCAGTTCCGTTACAAGCAACAACAAACATGTCATTTTCAATTGCACGTGCTTGAAGTAAGACTCTCCAGTGATTCAATCTAGGTGTTGGCCATTGAGCTACAAAAAAAGCTATCTGTGCACCATTACGAGCGGGATATCTTAATAACTCTGGAAATCTTAAATCATAACAAATAATTTGTGTAGCTTGAGTACCTGAAGATAGAGGAAATGGTTCTGGTACTGTTTTGCCATCTTCTAAATATGTCGGCTCATCTAGCATAGGGACTAAGTGAACTTTATCGTACTTATTTATTCTATGTCCGTTTTTAGAAACGGTAAATGCAGTATTATAAACTTTGCCATTTCTAATATTTGATACAGATCCAGCTACAATATCGACGTTATATTGTTTAGCTAAGGATTGGATAAAAGGAAAGCTTCTGCTAAGTTCTCTATCTGCTTTCTCATTTAATTCATCCAATGCATATCCGTTATTCCACATTTCAGGAAGAACAACAACCTCTGTATCTTCCTCCAATTTATTTTCGAACCAATTTATTATTTTATTTTCATTTTTTTCTACATTGCCGTATGATACATAAAATTGAAATAATTGTATTTTCATTTAAAAATCTCCTCATCCCATGATTATCTCTAATTTACTAAAATAGAATAAGAAAATCAAAATTTGAAAGTGATGATTAAAATGCTTTATTTTTGAAAATAAATATAAAAAGGACTCAATTTCAACATAGAAATGAATCATAGAGAAACTGAGTCTTGAATTGTTAATCTAATCGATATCAATGAATGTAGATTATTTTTTAATTATTAATCTATTGTTAGTTGGTTGTATTTCTTTTTCACCAGCTTTTTCACGGATGTCACCAAATGGCATTTGAGCAACAAGTTTCCATGAAGCAGGGATGTCAAATTCTTGTGTAGTGATTTGATCTACTAAAGGATTGTAATGTTGTAATGAAGCGCCAATTCCTTTTGAACTTAATGCAGTCCAAATTGCAAATTGATGCATTGCGTTTGTTTGAACTGACCAATTAGCAAAGTTATCAGCATAATTTGGCATTTGTTCTTGTAAACCTTTAATCACATCTTCGTCTTCGAAATAAAGAATTGTGCCATATGCATGTTTAAATCCGTCGATACGTTGTTCAGTTGGAGTGAAATCACGGTCAGGTCCCATCACATCTTTTAATACTATTTTAGTATTGTCCCAAAATTTGTGATGTTGATCATTTAATAACAAAACGATTCTAGTAGATTGAGAATTAAAAGCAGAAGGAGTGTATTTAATAATATGTTCTATCATATCTTCTAGTTCTTTATCACTGATTGAAATTGTTGTTTCAGTGCTATAGATAGTACGTCTATCTTCGATTTCTTGTAAAAATGGTTTTGTTTTTGATTTGCTAAATAAGCCCATGTTAAATCTTCTTTGTTTATATAAGTTATATCTCTAGTATAAATATTATACTTAAATATGTAAAATGTTTTTAACAAAAAATGTCAAAAATATTAATATTTTTTATCATTAACCTTATTTCAATGCATTATATGTAAATATTCTTTATACTGTAAGTGTTATAAAACAAGGAGGTGGAAGATTGATGAAAAAGAAAATAGCTCATACAGGTCTCATTTTAGCTCTAGGCACATCTATGCTAGGAAATGAGAACGTCGTAAAAGCTGTAGAAAATAATCAACAGGCTACGAATGAAGTTAATAGTAGTAAGGTTAGTTCAGACACGGATACCCAAGAACGTCAAAATAGTAGTAATAACATCAATGAAAATCATCAATCTGATACCCAAGATTCAACTCAATTAGAAAAAAATAATAATAATCAAAATAGCGGTGAAAGCGATACATCATCAAATAACGAGAATGATGCTAATCAAAATAGTGATAATACTGTGGATCAAAGTAACGCATCTGATAATAGTAACTCAGGCAGTAATACTGATTTAAATAATGGTGATGACACAAATAATTCTGGAGACAATGATACAATCAATCCGAATGATGGAGAGCAACCAGGAGATAATGATTCATC
>NZ_KV830646.1:0-255 GCF_001836805.1 Staphylococcus sp. HMSC062A01 | reverse complement strand
TAGCACGTACATTACCTTCAGGAATAGGCACCGTAGGTGTAATCGTAACTCGACCATTACTATCCGTCGTACCTGAACCAATCACGTTGTTATCCTTATCAAGTAACTCAACACGTGTATTCGGGTCTGTCGTTACGGTAATCGGTGTTTTAGTCGTTGCTTTACCAGTTAAATCATTTGTCACAACAGGTTCCGTCGGAGGCGAAGTATCAGTTGCTTTCTTAGGTGTAGAAGTTGAGACATTTGGGTGTTCCG
>NZ_KV830645.1:8916-64134 GCF_001836805.1 Staphylococcus sp. HMSC062A01 | reverse complement strand
TCGACGTTTCAGCTTTGATTGCATTTTGTTGTGCTACAAGTTCATCATTGCTAACTTCTGAATTGTCTCTGTTTTTAAAGTCATCAATTTTTTGTTTAACATTTTCGATATTACTTTCAGTTTGTTGCTTAATATTTTGGTAACGATTTCTCAATTCTTTTTCTTTAGTCTTCGCACTATCAATTTTTTCTTCAGCTTTATTTTTATAAAATAACCCAACAGCTGAACCGATTAAAGCACCTGTAATAAAACTAATTACAAAGTCCTTACGTGAAGGATGAGAACTGAACTTGTTGTGACTATATTGAGAATTTGATACATCATAATTATTAGAATTTTGATTTTCACCTTTTCCGTGTAAATCTTTACCAGTGTTGTTAGTCACAAACTCGTCTCTATTATAATGTTCTGTATTTGAACCTTGTCTAGATTTACCATTTTTTTGGTTTGGTCCATTATCATGTAAATCATGACCAAAATTATTTTTTTCAAATTCATCTCTGTTGTAATGTTTTGTCGCATTTGACTGTGTAGCACTATTTTGTTGATTAGCACCTTTTCCGTGTAAATCATTACCAGAATTTGTAACTTCAAATGCGTCACGATTATATTTCTTGCTCATATTAACTCCTCCTATAAGAAAAGCACTTAAATAAGTAAAAACCTCATTTAAGTGCATTTGATTGAATCATATTAAAAGTTTTTCTCAACGTTAGTAGTGTAATTTTCGTTAGAATGATTTACATCATTACCTACAGATGTGTTTCTGTAGTTTGCACTTCCTCTACGGTAGTGTCTATTTTGCCATTTGTCAGCAATTTCCATTGCAACATTTGACCATTGAACTACTTGAGAAATTTTATCTTCATTTTGAGAAATATTATGTGTAATTGAGTTAGTTACACGATCAACTGAACCATTTAAGTTTTGAACTGAATCACCGATGCCTTTAACACCATCGACAACAGAGTTTAAACGTTCAACTTTTCCTTGAATATCTTCAGTTAAGCGATTAGCTTTGTGAAGTAAATCAGTTGTTTCACGAGTAATACCTTGAACTTGGCCTTCAACACCATCAAGTGTTTTAGCAACGTGATCTAAATTCTTTTTAACTGAAATTAAAACAACAACGATTCCAATACATAATACTAAGAATGCAATCGCAGCGATAATTCCAGCAATTGGTAAAATCCAATCCATTAAAAACGCCTCCTAATTACCATTTACTTTTAAATAAAAGCCATTAATTATAAATACCCAACATAATTATATATAAACATATTAAAATTCATTTGTCATGCCGACATGTTCTTCATATGCACGTTGTAACTTTTGAATGTCACCTGCACCCATGAATAAGATGACTGCATTATCAAATTGATCTAATACGTCAATATTATTTTCTTCGATAAGCGCAGATCCGTCAATACGATTTATCAAATCTTGAATCGTTAAATCGCCAGTATTTTCACGAATGGAACCAAATATTTCACATAAATAAACATGGTCCGCTTTACTTAATGATGTTGCAAATTCATCTAAGAAGGCTTGTGTTCTTGAGAAAGTATGTGGTTGGAAAACTGCCACAATATCTTTATTTGGATATTTTTTACGTGCTGTTTCAATTGTAGCACTAATTTCTCTTGGATGGTGAGCATAATCGTCTACTAATACTTGATTAGAAACATTTGTTTCATTAAAACGACGTTTTACACCACCAAATGTTTCTAATGCCTCTTTAATGTTGTTAACGTCCATCTTTTCTAGGTAACTAATTGCGATAACAGCTAATGCATTTTGGATATTATGATCACCGTACTGAGGTGATAAAAATTGATCATAATATTCACCATTAACATAAACATCAAATTGAGTGCCTTTATCCGTGATTTGAATGTTATCTGCGTAAATATCATCATTTTTATTTAATCCATAGTAATAAATTGGAACATCGGCTTTAAGTTGTCTTAGATGATCATCGTCACCCCAAGCAATAATTGCTTTTTTGACATTGTGCGCCATGCTTTGGAAAGCACTTGCTACATCATCAATATCTTTGAAGTAATCAGGATGATCAAAGTCAATATTTGTCATAATTGCATAATCTGGATGATAACTTAGGAAATGTCGACGATATTCACATGCTTCAAATGCAAAATAATCGCTCGCAGGTAATCCCATACCAGTTCCATCACCAATCAAGAATGATGTTTTTTTATCACCATTCATAACATGTGATAATAAACCAGTTGTTGATGTTTTTCCGTGAGCACCAGTAACTGCAACAGATGTATATTGATCAATTACGTGACCTAAGAAGTCATGATAGCGAATAACATCTAATTTTAAATCATGCGCTTTAACAATTTCTTCATGAGTATCTGGAAACGCATTACCTTGTATTACTACCATCCCTTTTTCAATATTATCTGCATTGAATGGTAGTATTTTAATTCCTTTATTTTTCAATGCTACTTCTGTAAATACATATTTTTCAATATCAGACCCTTGCACCTCATGACCAAGATCATGCATGATCTGTGCTAACGAACTCATTCCAGCGCCTTTAATACCAACAAAATGATAATGCGTCATATACATAAAACTCCTTTAAATTAATCTTTCTTTAAGTCTGCTTCAGTAATAAATACATCTCTAGGTTTAGAACCATTTGCACCTGAAATATAATCTAATTGTTCAAGTTGATCTACAATTCGAGCTGCACGGTTATAACCAATTTGGAAATGTCTTTGAATTAATGAAGTAGATATATGTCCTTCTTTAACCATAAATTCACACACATCATCAAATAATTCATCTTGAGCTTGTGTTTGATTCTTTTTAAGTAATTCCTTCTCTTCGAATAAATAGTCAGGTTCTCTTTGATCTTTAATGAAATCAACTACATCATCAATCTCATCATCCGAAACAAAAGTACCTTGGACACGAATTGGTTTATTCATTCCGCTACCTAAATAAAGCATATCCCCATATCCTAACAAGCGTTCTGCACCGCCACTATCTAAAATCGTTCTTGAGTCAACGCTTGAAGATACCATAAATGCAATACGTGTAGGTATGTTAGCTTTTATTAAACCAGTGATGACATTCACAGAAGGTCGTTGTGTTGCAACTAACATGTGTATACCGCATGCACGAGCCTTTTGAGCTATTCGAGCAATTGATTGTTCTACTTCTTGAGGTGCCATCATCATTAAATCAGCTAACTCATCAATAACAATAACAATTTTTGGCATTCTTTGCTCATATGGTGCTTTTTTATTGAAAGCAGTAATATTTCTTACGTGGAATTGCGCAAATAATTTGTAACGTTTTTCCATTTCATCTACTGCCCATTTTAAACTTTGTGTAGCTGCCTTTACATCAGTAATAACTGGTGAAACTAGATGTGGTAAATCGTTATATGGTGCAAGTTCTACCATCTTAGGGTCAATAAGTAATAATCTTAATTCTTCAGGATGATTTTTATAAAGTAATGACATTAAAATACTATTGATACACACAGATTTACCTGAACCAGTCGCCCCTGCAATTAATGCGTGAGGTGTTTTAGCTATGTCCATCAATAATGGTTCATTATTGATTCGATTACCCATTGCTACTGTTAATTTAGACTCGGCATTTTTAAATTTTGGACTCTCTAAAATAGATTTTAAATTGACTTTCGTAGGATTTAAATTCGGTACTTCAATACCAACTAAACTTGTTCCAGGAATTGGTGCTTCAATTCGAATATCTTTAGCAGCTAGAGCCATTTTAATATCATCTTGTAAAGCTGTAATTCTTGAAACTTTGACACCCTTTTCTACCGCCAATTCAAAACGAGTTACACTTGGTCCTTCTGTAACATTTTGAACTTCAGCAGGTACATTAAAATAATAAAAAGCGTCATTTAATTCTTGTTTTTTCTCTTCAATCCATGATTCATCTATTTCATGTTCTTCATCATCTTCTAATAGATCAAAGCTTGGCAACTTAATATTAGGTCCTCTTCTTATAGGAGCCTTATGATTAGCGTCATTTCCATCTTTATAATTCTTTTTTGAAGTATCATCGGAATAATCCTCTTTAGAAACAAACTCATTAATATCTTGTTTATTATCATTTTGATTATTTGAATTTTGAACTTTTCCAAATTGATTTCCTTTAGGTATATCATTGTTTTGACTATTATCAACATCTTGATGTTCATTTTCTCTTGTGTTTTCGTCATTAATAAAATTGTCTTTTTCAACTGAATGTTCGGAACTTTCATTGTATTCAAGAGATGCCAAATTAAAATCAGATGATTCGTCAGAATTTAATTGTGACTCATTTAAATGATTGTCTAATTCTGCATTCATTTTCTCATCTTGTGCTTCTTTTTTTGTTTCAGGTTTTAATTCAGGCACATTAACTTTGTTTCTTGAAACTGAATTTTTTTTAGCATCCATTATACGCTTCTTATCAGAAGGTGTCATTACAACATTAAATGGTTTACTACCAGGCTTGATTGACATTTTTTGAGGTATTTTATTAGTTTTATTAGATGATGGTTCAGGTTTTTTATCTTCACTTAAACTATCTTTTTCAAGATATTCTGAATCATCTGTTGTATTAGACGTTAATAATACATCTTCGTTATTAAAAGACTCATTTTGTATATCTTCTGTTTGTGATAACTTTTGATTTTCTTTATTCGTATCTTGTGTCAATCTTTCATCATTTTCTTCGTCTTCATTAGTTGCGTATTCTATATCTGAAGAAACAGCATTTCGAACAGCATTATTGATATTATTTTCAGATGGATTTTGTTGATCTTCAGAGTTATTCACTTCATCATTAAATGATAAATCATTCGTTTTATTTTGCATAAGTGATTCTGATTCATTAATCTCTCTATAATTAGCATCGTCTATTTTTTCGTCATTGTTTTCAGCAGTTGATTTATTACTAATACCTTCATTTTCTCCATCATCCATGACTTGATCATGTAAATCATCATGAAGCATTTCTTCATGACTATTGGTGTCCTCTAAGTATTCATCAAATTTTTCATTTGAATAACTTTCCACTTTATTATTGTTAATTTTTAATGATTGTTCTTCTAATACATCTTTAACTTGTACATCATCCTGACTAACTTGTTGAACGCTAGAAACTTGATTTAAATCAATTTCTTCATAATTGTAGGGTTCATGAGATTCATTTGAAATTTCTGTTTGATTATCAACATTACCACTATTAGTTTGTTCATCAGTTTGATTTTGAACTAGCCCATTGTGCTCATCTGCTAATGATTTGTTCTTACTATAATAACTATGCTTGCTTTCATCGATTTCATCTTCATTCGATTTATTGCTTACATTGTCACCTTGATTAAGTGAACTTTCACCAGTATATTGTTCTGCTTGCTTAGCATACATTTCATCGATTGCTCTTTGTATACTATCTTCTTCATCAGTTTGTTGTCGTTTATTTTGTAAGGCTTCTTTAAATTTACGCTTTTGTTGAACTTTACGCTCTCTTTCTTTTCTAATTTCCTCTACAATCTGAGATGCATAAATATTTTCAATATTCACCGTGTTATCACGTTTTGAATAATTTGGAGTACGCTCATTATTATTAGAGGTATTAGAACTTGATTCTATTGTTGATTCATTTTCATTGTTAATTAATGAATCTATTTGTGAGGAACGTTTAGTATCTTCCCTATTTGAATTGTCAGCTATACCATGATTACTTTCATGGGAAACATGTTCAACTGTGCTTGAACTATATTTTGTTATAGACTCTTTTGAATCTTCATCATCTTTAACAGGTGGTATTACACCGTTTTCGATGGGTCTACGCTTTTTAGTTCCAAAAATAGCAGATGGTACTTCCGATGTTTTAAAACTTGAACGGTGATATGTAGGTTCAGAACTTAAATGATAGTTTGATTTAAATCTTTCTGATTGTAACTTAACTCTAGATTGGTGATTAGAATTAGGTTTTGAATAATTTGAAACATTGGTACTAGAGTAATTGTTTTGATGTTTGTTAAAGCGTTGTGTATCACGTGTATCAGTATATTTATTTAATGACTTAGGACTTCTTGATTTAATAGAAGGTATACCAGTATCATCTTGATTTATATGATTTCTTCTACGTCGTCTTCTTGAATCTTCTGAACTATCATACTTAGCATAATTATTAGATTGATTTGTATGACCATCGTAATCAAATGAATCATATGAACTATGGTCATTAGTAGAATGTTGGCTATAACTATCTATACCATCATTACTGTCACGATAAATTGCTTCTTCATAATTCTCGTCTTGACCCACATCGATAGGGAAACGAAACTTACCTCTTGGACGATCATATATATCGTTGTTTTCAGGAAGTAATGAATCATCTTTATTTTGAGTTAGATCACCATTGCGACGTTTACTTTTGCGTCTGAGCAATTCTTCATCAGAATTCTCTTTATTACTAAATAAATCATCAAACCAACTCATAAATTCACTTCCTTCCTATATTAATCGAAAAATGCTTGACCAATTTCATAGTCATTACCTAATACCATTATACCTTTTTCTTGAGGTGCATTTGGTAAATTTAATTCTTTCATGGAACAAATCATTCCACTAGAAGCTACACCACGTAATTCAGCATCTTTAATAACCATACCACTTGGCATTACTGCTCCTACTTTTGCGACAACCACCTTTTGGCCTGCCTCAACATTTGGTGCACCACATACGATTTGTAAATGCTCATTACCAACATTTACTTTTAAAACACTTAATTTATCAGCATCTGGGTGTTTTTCTTTAGTTTCAACATATCCAACTACAAACTTAGGAGATAGATCTGCATTTAATTGATAGTCTAATCCTGATTTATTTATGGCTTTCTGAAGCGCATCCACTAGTTCAGAAGTTAATTTAATATGTCCGTTTCCACTTATTTTGTTATACCTTGAAAATTCAAATATATTGAAACCGACTATTGTTCCTTCTTTACTAATTTCAACAATATCGCCTTGTTTTTTAAATTCAAACGGTCCATCAGTAGGTTCTATTTGTAGAAAAGCTACATCCCCTACTCCATCTTTATTGTAAAATAAATTCATTTGAAATCTCCTCTATATCAATTATTTTTTATTGTTAAATCTTTTACGATTTGCTTCTAATCGTTGAATAACATTTGGATCTCGCTTTTGTTTATTATTTTTACCCAAAATGAATATAGGTTCAAAATGTCCTTTTTCATAACCAAATGATAATGATGTGATTGGAACTAATCCCTTAGTGAAGAATTCCATTGTCAAATGAGCCATCACATCATAACCAGTTTTATTACGTATATCAGCAATAATTAAGACATCTTGATGTGGAACAGCTACTAACATTTCACCTTGACACTGTTGATAGATATCATCTAAAAATTTCGTATTCAAGATACGACTAGCATCGTACCCATCATTTGAATTTACAAAATAGAAAATGTTTCCTTTAACTTCATCTGTTTTATATTCATTTTTGAGTTTACGTATGTTGAATAATGACATTTCTTTAACTTGTTGTTCAGTTAAACCAAGTGACTCCAACATACTTTCATCAATTAGTCGGTAAGATTTACCTAAATCAAGTGCGTAATAAATATTGGTTTCAGCTGTATGCTTTTCAATGATAAAACGATGACCTTCTTTTGTTTTTTTATCAAAGCTTGTAGCACGTATGACAGGCATAATCTGGATGTTAGTCATTTTTTCAATGCTTTCATCATCCATTTGAGCGATTGCTTCTTCGACATAATAAACAATTTCATCTATTATTTTCTCTTTTTGGACTTCATATTTAGCGACAATAGCGTTTAAATTGATTGTTACACCTTTATAATTGTCTTGTCTATATATACGTAATGTTTCCTCTTCGCGATCAAATTTAAAATCAACATTTAGATGCGCTAAACGTTGTTTTAATTTATCTCTTATTTGAAAAACATTCATGTTTAACACTCCTATATTCACACCTAATGCTATTTTACAATAAATTTGTAGTCAATTACAGAAAAAATAAGTTAGAGTTTAAATTCTTCTATTTTTTAAATTACTTTTTAATTAAACATATTTACTCAAGAATTCATCAATTTGTTCAATAGATTTTCGTTCTTTTCCAATATAACTACCTACTAATTCATCATTTTTATACACTAAAAAGCTTGGGATACCCATAATATCATTTTCAATAGCTAAATCTATAAATTCATCTCTATCAACTGAAACAAAATTAAAATGTTTATACTTCTCTTCTAATCGAGGTAAATCAGGTTCAATAATACGACAGTCAGGGCACCAACCTGCTGTAAATTCAAATACTGTGTTTTCTTTCTTAAGTGAATTAAATTGAGATTCAGATTCTAATTTTATCATTTAATCTACTCCTTATCTTGGAATTGTAATTTGTTAATTTGTTCTATATTTAAATTTAATATAACTTGTTCAAGTAGCTGTCTTGCAGAATAGTAATCTCTAATATCAAAAACTGCATTCGTACTATGAATATATCTAGCACAAACACCAATTACTGCAGTTGGAATACCAATATTAGCTTTGTGTATTTCTCCACCATCTGTACCGCCCGGAGATATGTAGTATTGATATTTTATATGATTGTCTTCAGCTAACTTAATTAGATAATCTCTAAATTCTGGTTGTAGAATCATAGTGCCGTCTTTAATACGGATTAATGTTCCACCTCCTAATTCACCTGATAATTGGTTTACACCTTTAATATCATTCGCAGGTGAACAATCTACAACCAAAGCAACATCAGGCTGAATTAATTCAGCAGCTGGCTTAGCACCACGTAATCCTACTTCTTCTTGAACGTTAGCACCAACATATAAATCGACATCCAATTCTACATCACTCAACAATTCTAGTATTTCAATTGCAATGACACAACCATATCGATTATCCCATGCTTTTGCACTATATCGATATTCAGATAACTGCGTCAATTCAGTATTTGGAACTATTGTATCTCCTATTTGAATACCTAATTCCCTTACTTCTTTATCAGAACTTGCACCTATATCTAACAACAAATCTTTGATTTCAGGTACCGCTTCATTTCCAGTTCTAAAGTGTTTAGGTATATTAGAAACAATCCCTACAATAATGTCTCCATTTCTGGTTTTAACTTGAAGGCGTTGACCCTGCCATATATCATTTGCTACTCCTCCAAGATTGGTAAACTGTAACATACCATTTGTTGTTATATTTGTAATCATAAATCCAATCTCATCCATATGTGCAGCTATCATTACCCTCTTGGCATTAGCTTTTTTAGATTTTTTGACTCCATAGAAACCACCCATATGATTTACAATAAATTCATCAACATATGGTGCCATTTCTTTTTTCATATAATTTCGTACGTCTTCTTCAAAACCTGGCGCACCATGTAATTCACTTAAAGCTTTAATTCGCTCTAATGTTTTTTTCTTGTCCATCTTAACTAACACACTCCTTAAATGTATTATATCATTTTGAATATGGTACACTAATGATAAGAACTATTAATAGAGAGGTAAAGATTATGACACGTCAAACTTATAAATACATCTCAATTTCAGTTGCTTTACTTACAAGTGTTGCTACTATTATATTTATCTATTTTCTTAGAGAAAATAATAAAATCCAAAATCCTAGTAATGTTCTGAAAGAAGCCAAATCTTACTTTATGAATATTAAAGGTTCATTTATTCTTCATGAGCCGTATGTAGATGACAATTTATATCCAAACAGATTAATCTTTCAAGGTGGCATAACTCAAAGTAAGAATAATCAGCAAGTTGAATATATATTTTATGCGGATGCTAAATCAGGAGAAATCATTAATATTATAGAATTATAATAAAGTAAATGGTAAGAGGAGTTGGAATTAAAGTATGCCCACTCCCCTTACCATTTTTTACTTTACATGTAATTTCAATTATTAAAGCAAGCCTAAATCCAACATTTCACTAGTCAATCATTAACGCTTAATTGACTGCTTGATTGTTTTGCCATCAAGTTCATACTGAGCCGCGAAGAATACATTATCATGATAATACAAGAACCAATAATCTTGATAAATGTAATAGGGAATTAATCTTTCTTTTTCTCGAATGGATTGCATTGGATAATCGTCATATGCCATAACCCATAATGGATTAATATGTGCATTCGTAGGCATAATATCAGACATATGGACAGCTCTCTCTCCTTCACTTTCAATCGTAATAATTGATTGTCCATAACTATGACCACCCACATGCTTCATATGAATGCCTGGATAAACTTCAACCTCTTTATCAAAAAGTATTAATTTATTTTCATAAGTACCTCTATTGATTTCCCAATAAGTTGCCTTACTACGTATGTTAGGGCTTATAAATTCATGCCACTCGTCTTGTTGCACAAAATGAGTAGCTTTCGAAAAAATTGAGTTGCCGTCAACATCTGTTAGACCTGTGGCATGATCAAAATGCATATGGGACATAAGTACCATATCTATATCTTCAACATTTAAATTTAATTTTTCTAGTTCATCTTGTATTTGACTTTCATACATGACACCATAATTTTTAAGTTGTTTATCAGTTAATTTATGATTACCAATTCCAGCATCAATCAAAATATTTTTATCCCCTGTTTGAATTAAAATTGGGTAAGTTAAATTTGGAACTTGGTTTTTCTCATTAACAGCATATCGTTTAGTCCATAATGGTTTAGGAACTACTCCAAATATGGCCCCACCATCCATTTGCGTCATACCACCATTTAAATAATTGATGTTAAATGCGCCTAACTTCATATTAAACACCTTCCATTTGTCTTTTTATCTATCAAGTGTTCAGATATCAATCTAACTTACAATACAATAACCACTTTAAAAATAAATAAACAGGAGTGGTACATCATTCATAATGAATCATTGTACCACTCCAGTAGGGTGATTAGAACTGAGTATATTTTATTGTTGTTAATTTCACTATTCTATCACTAATTTAATATTTGTAATATATTATTTCAATAGTACTTATTATTGAAATTTTACTAACTAATGTTTAATAGATTTATGAAATTTCGCTTCCATACGATAAATTCTAGAACCTTTTTCAGAAAATTTCTTTTCATATTCTGTCAAAATATTATCTTCATCATCTTCGTCATGTAGATTTAGATTTAACTTCGTAAAGTACATCCCATATTGCGACATACTTTCTAAACTGAAAGCGAATAAACCTCTATTATCCGTTTTAAAATGAATTTCTCCATCTTCTTTTAAAATTTGTTGATATAAAGCTAAAAAAGTATGATATGTCAATCGACGTTTAGCGTGCCTTTTTTTTGGCCAAGGATCTGAGAAATTTAAATAGATTCGAGAGACTTCACCATCATTAAAATACTCATTTAACTCTATAGCGTCATTACATATCATTTTTAAATTTGTCAGGTTTAGTTCCTTCACTTTATCCAACACTTTATACATTACACTTTTTTCACGTTCCATAGAAACAAAGTTTATTTCTGGGAATTTAGAAGCTAGTGTTGTTATAAATTGCCCCATACCAGATCCAATTTCTATATAAATCGGTTGCTCTTTATCAAACCACTCTGACATTTTTCCAGCATGCACCCCATCCATATCAACTAAATTAGGATGTTCTTTCAAATAATCTTCCGCCCATGGTTTATAGCGAACTCTCATACACGAAATCTCCCTTAGATAAATAAATTACTATTCATAACCTCATTTAAGAATTTTAACCAATTATTCATATCTTTAAATCTTTTCTGTTCTTCATACCACTGAACCATTCCGATTGATTGAATTACCGTATACCATTTCATACGCTTGTTTAATTCAATGCTCTCTTCTACACCGTATGTTTTAAACCAGTCTGACCAGTTTTTTTCGGGAACGTAGTTATAAAGCAGCATTCCAATATCAATTGCAGGATCAGCAATCATTGCACCTTCCCAATCTACTAAGAACAACTCATCCCGATCAGATAATAACCAATTATTATGATTCACATCTCCGTGTACAACAGTAAAAAAGCGAGAATCTAGGTTAGGTATGTGTTCTTCTAAATATGTTAATGATTTGCGAATAATATGATGTGTTAATACTTCTCTTGATAATGAAGCATTAATCTTTTTTAACATAATATTAGGTGTGATTGGTTCCATTTCCATTCGTTTAAGCATATTGAGTAAAGGTTTTGAACCATGAATCTTTTTTAATAATGCAGCAACTCGTGATTGATACATTTCATCAGTTTCTAGTTCTCTGCCATTTTTCCAATGTTGCGCTGTAACTACTTCACCTGTTTCAATACGTTTAGTCCAAACCAATTTAGGTACAATCCCCTCAGCTGAGAGCGCTGCTATAAATGGATTAGAATTACGCTTTAAAAATAGCTTTTGTCCATCTTGTTCAGCCATGTATGCTTCACCTGAAGCGCCACCTGCAGAATCAAGTGTCCACCCTAATTGATAAAACTGCTCCAACTCGTTCACCTCACTTTCAATTAGAAAATGGCTCGAGAAATATAGTTTTCAAGAGCCATATATTCTAATTTATTATAATCATTTGTTGGAAAAAAGATTATATATTTCAAAATAGTTATGTTTTTACATATAAGTCATAATTTTAAATAATATGTTATTGTCCCCTAACACTTATTTAAATAAATACGTCTCTTTTATCACTCAATGTTGATTTTATAATTTTTAGCCTTCTTTTTCAACTGAAAATGAGAAACAAAAAGATACATTTTACTAGTCGATACTAGCTAAAATTCGATTCAATCTTTAGGTTTCATTATAACACATTTTCATATCTTTAAACTGAGTATTTTTAATTTAATTCATTTAATTTATTCACACTGAAAAATAAAAAAGAACGTACTATAATTCTATCTTTTAAGAATTAGTACGCTCTTCAATTTAATTATTTTAATGAATTAACTACTTCTAGATTCAATATATTTATTAAAGCCTTCTTGTAATTGACGAGTAACAGGACCTACCTTACCGTCACCAACTTGTTCACCATCAATCTTAACAACTGGTGTCACTTCAGCAGATGTACTAGAAACAATGACTTCATCAGCATTTTTTAAGAATTCAACAGTAAATGTTTCTTCTTTAAAAGGAATATCTTCATCTTCAGAAATCCATTTAATAACCTTACGAGTAATACCATTTAAAATGTAATTATTAACAGGATGCGTATAAATGGCACCATCTTTAATCGCATATACATTACTAGAAGCGCCTTCTGTAACAGTTTCCCCTCTATGTTGAATTGCTTCACCAGCATTGTATTTAACCGCATATTCCTTTGCAAGCACATTTCCTAGAAGGTTTAAACTTTTAATATCACAACGTAACCATCTAATATCTTCAACAGTAGCTGCATTAATACCATTTTTTAAATCATCATATGGACGATCATAACTTTTAGCAAATGCCATAATAACCGGCTTTACTTCTGGAGTTGGGAACGAGTGATTTCTTGGTGCTACACCACGCGTAGCTTGAATATAGATACCACCATTTTGAATATTATTTACTTTTAATAATTCTCTAACTACATTTATTAATTCTTCGACAGTATAGCCTAAATCTAATTGAATTTCACTTGCACTTCTAATAAATCGTTCAAAGTGTTCTGTTACTGTAAATAATTTCCCATCATATGCTCTAATGTATTCATAAATCCCATCACCAAATAAATAACCACGGTCTTCATAAGATACTTTAGCTTCATTTTGGTCGATAAATTCGCCGTTAATAAAAACTTTTGTCATAGATTATCCCTCCACACATAGCGAATAAATTGCTTCTAAATAGATACTTGTCGCGTTGAACAATTGCTTTTTAGTAATATACTCATTCTTTTGATGCATTAAATCCTCTGAATCTTCAAACATAGCCCCAAACGCTACACCTTTATCAAGATTTCTAGCATATGTTCCTCCACCTATTGTATATGGTTCAGACATATCACCAGTTTGATTTCTATAAGCTTTAACTAATTTTTGTACAAATGGATCATTTTTGTCTACAAAATGAGGTTGTTGAACTTTTCCTAATTCAAGGTCAAATCCATATGCTTTAATTTCTTTTGTAAATCGTTGTATTGCTTCTTCAAACTCAAATTTTTGAGGATAGCGTAAGTTTATGCCAAAACGTCCACCTTGTTTATTGTCGTAAGAAATTATACCAACATTTGTTGTTACATCACCCATGACGTCTGTATGGAATTTCATACCCATTTTCTCACCAAAGTGTGATTCATGAAGATAACGATTACTAAAGTATACAAACTCTCTTGCCGTTTGATTTAAATTTAATGTTGATAAGAAATCTAATAAATATAAACCGGCATTAACTCCTAATGAAGGGTCCATACCATGAACAGCTTTACCTTCTAGCGTTAAAATTAACTCACCACTATCAACAACACTCTCACCCTGTAATTTATTTTGGTCTAAGTAGTGTTCAAAATGTTGTACAACGTCTGTCATATTTTCTTTTACAAATACTCTAGCTTGTGCATGATCTGGCACCATATTATAACGTTGTCCAGATTCAAACGATATTAATTCATAATCTGGTTCATCTTGGTCTTCAGAAGTGCTATTTTGGACTAAATCGAAAGTTGTTATACCTTTTTCACCATGAATAGCTGGAAATTCTGCATCTGGTGCAAATCCTAATGTAGGCATTTCTTCAGTTTGGAAATATCTTTCAGTACATCTCCAATCGGATTCTTCATCCGTACCTATAATGATATGAATGCGTTTCTTCCAATCAACTTTCATATCATTTAAAATTTTAACTGCATAATAAGCAGCTATTGTAGGACCTTTATCATCTAACGTACCTCTAGCAATAATTGCATCATCAGTTACAACTGGGTTAAATGGGTCTGAATCCCAACCATCTCCGGCGGGTACAACGTCAACGTGGCATAAAACGCCTAATACATCGTCACCCTTGCCCGCTTCAATTCTGCCTGCAATGTGATCTACATCATGGGTAGAAAAACCATCTCTTTGTGCAATTTCGTACATATAATCGAGTGCTTGTCGTGGTCCAGGACCAACTGGAGTTTCATCAGATGCTTTTGAATCATCTCTGACACTCTCAATTGAAAGTAGACCTTTCAAATCATCGATAATTTGACCTTCATATTCTTGAACTTTTTCTTTCCACATTCGAGATCAACTTCCTTTTCAATAGATATACATTTTATTTTACATAACTATGGAGATAAATTACAGTAAGATGTCAGAATATTTATAGATTTTATAAAAAATATTATTAACTATATTAAATTTATACATTTGACACCCTTATATGGAGTTATATTTAACAAGATTGTACGTTAGCATGTTTAGTAATAATTATAGTTACTTGTTTTCAAATGTATCTTCTTATTAAATAAAAAAGAACCTAATACATTTTTCAATGTTCAGGTTCAAAAACATCTTAGATAAAATCAAGATTAATCTTTATCTTCTAATGCATTATTATTTTTCTTTAAGTCTTCTTCAGTGACAACTCTTAAATTGTTATTAACAGTTGCGCCACCTTCATCATCAAATTTACCTTCTTCTAATGAATCTTCTTTATTAGCATCTAAATTAGTAAATTTTGATTTTTCTTCTTCTAAAAATGATTTTGGATCATTTTTTAAACGATTAGCATAGTCTTGAGGATTATTTTTAACTTCTTGAATTGTTTCATTAGCTTTAGAACTTAATTGACTTGCTAAGCCTCTTGCGCTTTCTTTGTATCCCTCTGGATCTTCTTTATATTTATTATATTGTTCTTTTAATTTATCTCTACTTTCTTTTCGAGATAATACTACTGCTGCAGCTGCAGCGCCAACACCAGCAATTATTCTAAATAAACCTGTAGTTTTAGCCATATTAAACACCTTCTCCTTTGTTAATGCTGTAAAAGTTTTAATTCTTTATCTGAAAGTAACTTATACTCTCCAGATTTGAGATTTTCATCTAACGCCAACTTAGCGATTTTAAGACGTTTTAATTCTAATACCTCATTTTCAATGGCGTGAAACATCCTTTTAACTTGATGATATTTACCTTCATAAATTGTAACCTGTGATGTAGTTTCATTTATTCTAGTTAATTGTGCTGGTTTGACTGGACCGTCAGAAAGGATGATACCTCTCTTAAATGCGTCAATATCAGCTTTAGTAACGGGATTTTGCGATGTCACTTCATATGTCTTAGAAACATGTTTAGAGGGACTCATTAAATCATGACTAAATTGACCATCATTTGTAATGAGTAGTAAACCTTCAGTATCCTTGTCTAGCCTTCCAACTGGAAAGATATTTAGATGTTGGTATTCCGGAATTAAATCAATTACTGTTCGATTTGATTCATCGTGTGTGGCTGAAATATAACCTTTTGGCTTATTTAGCATAATATAAACATTATTAACGAACTCAACTTGCTTTTCATTTACACAAACCATATCTTCTGTGGGGTTAATATAAGATTTAGGTGACTTCTCGACTGAAGTATTAACTGTGACCTTTCCTTTTTTTAAAAGTTGTTTAACTTCAGTACGCGTTCCAACACCCATGTTTGCTAAAAATTTATCTAATCTCATTTTAGGAATCCAACTTTACGACGAATCTTACCAGGTAAATCCCCTAAAAACTCATCAGCTAATCTGTTCTTGATTGTAATTGTTCCATAAATCAGTCCACCAACTATAACCCCTATAATTAGTATTATAAATGCACCAGATTTTCGATCTACAGAAATAAATAAGCTTAGTAAGAAGTAGACTACTTCAACACTTATCATCATGATTAAACTATAAATGAAAATTTTAGCAACTTGAACCAATGTATCAGTAAAGTGGAACTTGGCATAAACTTTTAAAATCATTAAGTTTGCAACATTGGCAACCGTTAATGCGATTGCAGTACTTAAAACAGCTCCTGATGTATGGAATATCATAATTAAAGGAATATTTAAGATTAATTTAACAAATACTGAGCCTAAAATTACAAAAACTGTTAATTTTTGTTTGTTTATTCCTTGTAACATTGAGGCAGTAACACTCAATAAAGAAATTAATATTGCAACAGGCGCATAATAAAATAATATTTTATTACCATCTGGATTGTATTGATAAAATACTGTATATAACGGTGAAGACAATGCCATTATACCTAGACTTGCCGGAACTGTTATATACATCAATACACCAATTGAAGTTTTAATTTGGCGATGCATTTCATTTAAGCGACCCTCTGCAAAAGTTTTGGTAATAAATGGTATTAAACTAACAGCAAATCCAGCAGCTAAAGATGTTGGGATCATAACAATTTTATTTGTTGTAAAGTTTAAAATTGTAAAGAAATAGTCCTTATTCGCATGAAACCCTGCTGCATCTAATGCATTATTATGTGTAAATTGATCCACTAAATTAAATAAAGGAAAATTCAAACTCACAATAACAAATGGAATACTATATGAAATAATTTCCTTATACATTTTTGTGTATGGCACGTCCAAACCGGTATGATCAGAAGCAACCATTTTTTGAATATGAGGTTTACGTCTACGCCAGTAATACCAAAGCGTTAACAAACCAGCAATTGCACCTATAGCAGCTGCAAATGTTGCTATACCATTTGCTTGTAGATAAGAACCATGAAAAACATTTAATACTAAAAAACTACCTATAAGAATAAAAACTATTCTAGCAATTTGTTCTGTTACTTCTGAAACTGCTGTAGGACCCATAGATTCATAACCTTGAAATACTCCACGCCAAGTAGCAAGTAATGGTATAAACATAACTACCATACTAATAACTCGGATAATCCATGTGATATCATCGATTGTCCAACCGCCTTTGCCTTCTTTACGTCCTAACGTTAAAGCAGCAATGTCTGGTGCTAAGAAGAATAATATTAAAAATCCAATTATTCCAGAAATGGACATCACTATAAAACTCGATTTATACAATTTTTGTCCGACTTTATACGCACCTAAGGCATTATATTTAGCTACAAATTTTGAAGCAGCTAACGGTATGCCTGCGGTTGCTACAGCAATTGCAATATTATATGGAACATAAGCATAGTTGAATGGTGCTAACTTTTCTTCCGCATTTGCACCCATAATGGCATAAAAAGGAATTACAAAAAGTACACCTAAAATTTTAGTAATAAGAATACTTAATGTAATAAGAAAGGTACCTCTTACCATTTCCTTATTTTCACTCATATTTAATCTTCCTGCCTTTTTAATAATCAAATTATTTAATTTAAAACCTGTAATTTTTAAGGGCTTGCATTACTATAAAATATATCACAAAATACTAATTGTTTACTAATTACTTTAATAGTTTTACTAAATTTAAGTTTAAACGCATAATAAATCAAGATATATAATTAATTAATGATGAACCAATCTTAAATTATAACTAAATTTATTGAGAATTCAAACGTATTTTAATTTATAATAAGAGAACTATGATTAACAAATGGAGGTTACTCTATGTATCAAACGATTATTATAGGTGGTGGACCTAGTGGGCTTATGGCAGCGGTTGCTGCATCAGAACAAAGTCAAAATGTACTCTTATTAGAGAAGAAAAAAGGTCTGGGTAGAAAACTTAAAATTTCAGGTGGTGGTAGATGCAATGTTACAAATCGTTTACCTTACGCAGAAATAATAAAAAATATCCCTGGTAATGGAAAATTTTTATATAGCCCCTTTTCAGTATTTGATAATGAATCGATAATCAACTTCTTTGAATCCAGAGGCGTCAAATTAAAAGAAGAAGACCATGGCCGTATGTTCCCTGTCACAAATAAATCTCAAGATGTAGTTGATACACTTGTAAATACCATAAAACAAAATAAAGTTGACATAAAAGAGGAAACTATCGTCAATGATATTAACGTAGAAGATAACGGGACTTTTAACGTTATAACTGATAAAGGTATTTTTTTAAGTAAAAGTGTCATTATTGCAACTGGTGGAACTAGTGTCCCTCAAACAGGTTCAACGGGTGATGGCTATAAGTTTGCTAAAAAATTAGGACATAGTATCACTGAACTCTTCCCTACTGAAGTCCCTATAACTTCAGCAGAGTCCTTTATTAAATCTAAAGAACTTAAAGGTTTAAGCCTAAAAGACATAGAATTATCTGTACTTAAGAAAAATGGTAAAAAAAGAATAAGTCATAAAATGGATATGATATTCACTCACTTTGGTATAAGTGGTCCTGCAGCGCTAAGATGTAGTCAATTTGTTTATAAAGAACAAAAAAACCAAAAGAAAAAAGAGATTAAAATGCAATTAGATGTGTTTCCAGAATTTAAAAATCATCTACTAGAAGAGAAGATAACATCCATCTTAAGTGAAGAACCTGACAAATATATAAAAAATAGTTTGAGAGGGTTAATAGAAGAAAGGTATCTTCTATTTATGCTAAAACAAGCTCAAATTGATGAAAATACTACTTTTCATCATTTATCAAATCAGCAACTTAAACAATTAGTTGAATGCTTTAAAGCGTTTACTTTTGAAGTTAATGGGACACTACCAATTGATAAAGCGTTTGTAACTGGTGGTGGTGTAAGTTTAAAAGAAATTTTGCCTAAAACAATGATGTCTAAAATTCAACCAGGACTATTTTTATGTGGTGAAGTCTTAGATATTCACGGTTATACTGGAGGATATAATATCACAAGTGCTTTAGTTACCGGCCATGTAGCGGGAAATGAAGCAGCCATATTTCAAATAGAATAAAAAGAACTTCCTTCAAACATATTGGTATTCAAAATGTTTGAAGGAAGTTCTATTAATCTTTAATTTGATTGTCAAAAATAGTGCAATTCAATCTTATTTAGCATTTTTTCTTCGTTTTGATATTAATAGCAAGAATAATCCACTTATTAAGGATAGTTGAGTTAATGGTACGACGTTAGATGTCATATTCACACCTGTATTAGGCAATTGTGAGCTTCCATTAAACTTAGTTACTTCTAATTTATAATTTACTTTTTCTTTTTTATTTTTAGATTCTTCTTTTTGTATTTCATTCACTTTTTCAGTACTTTTTACAATATTAAATTTAATATTATTAAGTTTAACCTCTTTTTCTTCAACAATTTGCTTTAATAGAGTATCATGTTTAGCTTTAGCTATAGTATTTGTTTCTGAAATTAACTTACTATATTTATCATCAATATTATTTACTTCACTATTACTTTTTGCTTTTTTGATTGCTGCGTAAGCTTTATTTATAATTTGATCAATCTTATGTTTCGCAGTCGATTTCTCTTCATCAGTTGCAAATTGATTTGAATCAATTTTTGCTTTTTGTTTTGTTGCAAAATCCATAAGATGTTTGATCGCTTTTTCTTTCGCAATAACTGTAGTTTGAACATTTTTAATTTTCAATTCACCTTTATTTAAAGACTCGTCGACTTCGTTATTGTTTAAAGATTTATCAATATTTTCTTTCGCAATTTTAACTGCTTCATCGACTTTCGCTTTCGCTGCTGCTTTTTCTTCTTCTGTCGCATTTGGCGTTTGATCGATTTCTGCTTTCTTCGCTTGTGCTGCATTATCAATCGCTGTTTTTGCTTCGTCTTTCTTAACAACCGTTGGTTGGACGTGATTAATTGCTTCTACGCCATTTGTTTTTGCAGTATCTACATCATTGTTATTTCTCGCTTGGTCTATTGACGCTTTCGCATTATTTGCTGCTTCATCAACTTTCGCTTTTGCCTCTGCTTTCTCCTCATCTGTCGCATTTGGTGTTTGATCAATTTCCGCTTTCTTCGCTTGTGCTACATTATCAATCGCTGTTTTTGCTTCATCTTTTTTAACAACCGTCGGTTGGACGTGATTGATTGCTTCTACGCCATTTGATTTTGCATTATCTACGCTAGCGTTATTTGTCGCTTGGTCTATCGCCGCTTTCGCTTTATTTGCTTCTTCAGTAGCTTTATTCATTGCTACCTCTTTTTCTTCTTGTGTCGCATCATAATGACCGTCAATGTATACTTTACGTTGGGTTAAAGCCGCTTCAATTGCTTGTTTAGCTTCAGCTTTTTTAGTAGCGGTTACATTAATTGAATTGATTTGAGAGATACTGCTTTCTTTTAGTGGAGCGATATCATTACTAATAGTTAATTTATCAATTTCAGCTTTATTCTCGTTATATTTATTTTGTAATTTGGTTAAAGCAGCTTGTTTTTCTTCAGTTGTAGCTTCAGTATTACTATTGATAACACTTTCTCTAGCTTTAGCTGCTTTATCTATATCAAATTTAGCTTTTGCTTTCTCTAAGTTTAATAATAAGTTATTGATTTCTGCTTGGTTCTTTCTATCGGTTAATGGTGTAGCATCTGTTTCATTTTTTACAGCCTTTGCACTTGTGAGTGCTGTTTGTAGATTGTTCCATGCTTCTGTAGAATAATTACTTTGATTAACCTGACCAAGTTCAGTTTCAATTTCACTTATTTTACTATTAATGGCATCTTTATACATATTGACAGTTACAGATTGCGTTGGAGCTATTGTACTACCTTGTCTTTGATCACTCTCAGTAATAATAAATTCATTATTACCACCATATCTTAAGTAGTTGTTGTCACCAGGTGTTTGCACAGAAAAGTCTCTTGAACCATTTTTACGGTTCATGTTAATACCTTCAGTTTGATAAATTAGATTCGCATTAAAATCCTTTTTAATTGGAACTGTAGTAGGTATTGATACAGTATAAGAAATATTTCGAGTAGTACCAGTATCTATTGGATTAATATTAAGCGTAAGTTCTCTAGTACCTTCATTAAATGTACCAGTTGCATTCTCAGCTGAGACAAAAGTCACCCCTTCAGGTAATACAACTTTATATTGTGTTTTGTTAGAACTAGAGTGACCTTTGTTCTCAATAGAAACATTTAATTTAGCATTTACAACAGGTGAACTATCAGATGTAGAGTTAGCTTGGTATTCAGTTTGAACTGCACTCACTGTTAAATAAGCACCAGTATTAACAGAAACATCCGCAACTACACCACCACCAAAGTTATTAGGACCTTTAAGTAAACGATGTCCATTATAAGTGTCATGACTGACATTCACTAAAGACTCAAATTGTAATCTGATTCTTGAAATGTTTTCAGGTACATTAAAAACACCTTTAAAAATACCGAAAGCTTGGTTACTTGTTTTAGGCGTACCTTTATACAATAATGTTGATGGATTATTAGCATCATATATATACATGCGTGCACTATTAAACCCAGAAATATTACCTATTGAGGAACCTAAGTAATGAAATTGTAATTCAGAACCAGGTGTAACATCGATATCTTGATATATCGGTCCTACACTATTATCTGGTCTTCCGTAAGATAAATTATCGCTATACTTAGATAATACAGCACCAATTTTATTATTAGTCTTATCGAATGTGATATAAGTGTATGATGGTAAGACTTTTGGTCCCCATACTAATGGTATTTGTGTTTGTTGGCTATTGACTACTTTCCATCCAGGAATCTTACTTGCTTCATCCATTGCAGATTCTGTATTTGCTGTTGGAATTTCAGCTCCGTTAGATGTATCAGTAAAGTTACCGTTAACGACTTGACCTGAGTTTGTTTCATTAATAGCCATTGGGTCTTGTTGTGTTTGAGTATTTGAAGTTACATCATTAGCATCACGTTTCGCTCGTTTGTGAACTGTTGTCGCTTTACTATCCTTATTGGATTTATTATTCTCTAGAATTGGTTGATTTGTATCAACATTATTATCTTTATCTTTGTCAGATATTTCAGTGCTATTTATATTTTCTGCGCTATTTGTAGTTTGAGTTTTATTTGGAACTTCAGTAGTCTCACTAACAGCCTCTCTATTTAAAGTAGTATTATCATCTGTCTTAGATTCACTTTTAGATGAATCTTTAATAGCATCTGGTTGATGTTGATTTAAGTTTTCCGTATTTTTTGATTCAGTAATTTTTGGTTGAGCTAATTGACTATGCTCATCTAATCCAGCTGCATGTCCTGTGTGAGTGATAAATACTAGAGTAGCAATCACTGTTGAGAACGTCCCAACTGTAAATTTACGTATACTGAATTTTTGTTTTTTAAATAGATTCATTAAATATCCTCCTTGTAGTCTAATCTTGATGTCTTTGATTTAATGAATTAGTCAAAATATAGTCTGTACACTATTTGACCACTTACGAAATTATTCTATCACTATTGATTATTGTACGCTAGTGTATATTTAATTATTCTTTTAAAAATATTATAAAATATGATCGCAAAAAAAGAGACTGACATATTAGTCAGTGATATGCTCCCTTCAAAGTAGACATTGAAAAAATGAAAAACTTTGAAGGGAGCTTTTTTATGCCAAGCCATCCTAAAGTAGATGTAGACTTACTACTATATATGTTTCAAGAATATGAAAAAGGTGTTTCATTCCAGTATTTAATCGATACATTAAAAATAGATATTAATATCAATACTTTATATCCAAAATACAAGTATTATAAAACTCATGGGATTGAAACACTACTTCCAAAAGCTCAGTACAATCATTATCCCAAGGATTTGAAATTAAAAATTGTAAATGAATGTTTTAATTCAAATCAATCCGCTCAAGATCTCGCCATAAAACACAATATTCGTAGTTCGACACAAGTTAAAAGTTGGATAAAAATAGATACTGAAGGAAAAGAGATTAAAAAACAATCTCCTAAATCTGAGGTGTATATCATGAAAGCAAGACAAACCACATTCGAAGAACGTGTCGCAATTGTTGAATATTACTTAAATCACAAACAATCTTATAGAGAAGTTGCAGAACACTTTAATATCACATACGGCCAAATTTATCAGTGGGTCCAAAAATATCAAGCTAATGGAAGTGATGGATTAGTAGATGGCCGTGGCAAAGGCAAACCGCAATCTATATTGACATCAGAAGAGCAAAAAGAAGCAGAAATCAGAGTATTAAAAGAACGTAATCGATTACTAGAAATGGAAAATAATGTTTTAAAAAAGTACAACTAATTAGAAAGGGAGATGATTCGTAAAGACAACAAATCACGTCGTACAAAACAAGCGAAACGTTAAAGAATCAATATCCGATTCGACAATTATGTCATGTATTAGGTATTTCTAGGTCAAGTTATTATAAGTGGTGCCATCGTAAACCTACTAAACGAGAAATGGACAATGAACAACTTAAACAAAACATTGAAACCATTTATCATAAATATAAGGGCATATATGGATATCGCCGTGTTTATATCTATATTAGAAAATATTTAAATAAAAAAGTAAATTACAAACGTGTTTACCGTTTGATGAAAACACTCAAATTAGCTGCAGTAATACGATTTAAGCGCAAACCTTACCGTCGTTCAACACCACAAATTACAGCAGTCAATATACTCAATCGCCAATTTGAAGTTGCATCACCGAATACAACTTGGTTAACAGATGTCACAGAATTTAAAATCAAAGATGGTCGTAAAATTTATCTAAGTGCTATTTATGATCTAGGGACTAAGCGAATTGTTAGCTATGAACTAGACTTATCTAATAATAATATGTTAGTTTTCAGCACATTGGAGAAAGCAGTCCAACAAGTTCAAAATACCAAAGGTATGTTGTTTCATAGTGACTGTGGTTTTCAGTATACTTCCAAGTTATTTAAATATAAGTTAGAACAAAACGGTATGTTTCATAGTATGTCTCGTGTTAGTAGATGTATAGATAATGGTCCTATGGTATGGGTTTGGGGGACGATTAAAAGTGAGATTTTCAAAGGCAACAAACGATTTATTTTTAATAATGTTGAAGAGGCAAAGCAACAAATAGAAAAATACATTCATTTCTTTAATACAGAAAGAATTACATTAAAAAATGGCCGATTTTGTCTAAAAACAAAATCAACCATTCATTTTAATTATTTAATTGTCTACTTGACTGGGTGCAGTTCACAGCCTCTTAATGTTAATTAGATGCTATCAATAACTGTACCTTCAGTACCCCACTCATTCATGCCACCTTCAACATTAATAGCATGTACACCTTGATCTTCTAAATATTTTACAACTTTTGCACTACGCATTCCTGCGGCACAAATAATATAATATGTTTCACTTTTATTAAAATGATTTAAGTTGTCAGGAATTTGATCCATAGGAATTGTTTTAGCTCCAGGAATGACTCCCATTGCAGTTTCTTCATCTGTACGAACGTCCACAATATTCACTGGATTAGATTCTAATACTTTTTCTTTTAATTGATCTACTGTAATAGATTCCATTATTAAAACTCCTTATATTATTATTTTGCAACGATGTTAACAAGTTTTTGAGGGACTGCAATTACTTTTTTAATGTCTTTACCCTCAATCGATAGTTTAACATTTTCATCTTGTAATGCTAATGTTTCCATTTCATCTTTAGAAGTATCTTTAGGAATATTTAATTTTGCTCTTACTTTGCCGTTCACTTGTACTACAATTTCAACCTCTGAATCTACAAGTAATGATTCATCATATGTTGGCCATGGTTGATAAGTAATAGTGTCTTCATTACCTAAACGGTTCCATAATTCCTCACCAATATGTGGCGCAATTGGAGCCAGCATTTTTACAAAGCCTTCAGCATATGGTTGATAAATCGTTTCTGCTTTATAGCAATCATTAATAAATACCATTAATTGACTTATCGCAGTATTAAAGTTTAATGTGTTGAAGTCTTCTGTAACTTTTTTAACAGTTTGATTATAAACTTTATCTAATCCATTATCCTTATTTTCAACTATTTTATTTGATAATGAACCGTCTTCATTGATGAATAGTCTCCAAACACGGTCTAAGAAACGTCTTGAACCATCAAGACCATTTTCACTCCAGGCAATAGCTGCATCTAATGGTCCCATAAACATTTCATATAATCGCAATGTATCAGCACCGTGTGAATCTACAATATCATCTGGATTAACTACGTTGCCTTTAGACTTACTCATTTTCTCGTTACCTTCACCAAGTATCATACCTTGATTAAATAATTTTTGGAACGGCTCTTTAGTAGGTACTACTCCTAAATCGTAAAGAACTTTGTGCCAGAATCTAGCATACAGTAAGTGAAGTACAGCATGTTCTACCCCACCAATGTATAAATCTACTGGTAACCAGTGTTTTAATTTTTCTGGGTCAGCTAACATATTACTATTATGAGGATCGATATATCTTAAGTAATACCAGCAACTTCCTGCCCATTGTGGCATAGTATTAGTTTCACGACGACCCTTCATGCCTGTCTTTTCATCAACAACATTCACAAACTCATCGATATTAGCTAATGGAGATTCACCTGTACCAGAAGGTTTAATCTCATCAGTTTCTGGTAGTAAAAGTGGTAACTCTTCTTCTGGAACTGTAGTCATAGTACCATCTTCCCAATGAATAACTGGTATTGGTTCACCCCAATAACGTTGTCTGCTGAATAGCCAATCTCTTAATTTATAATTTACTTTTTTCTCTCCAGCACCATTCGTTTCTAGTAATTCAATTGCTTTAGCAATAGCCGCTTCATTATCTAAACCATTAAGTTCTCCTGAGTTAACATGTTGACCTTTACCAGTATATGCCTCTTTTTGCACATTGCCGCCTTCAATGACTTCGATAATAGGTAAATCAAATTTAGTTGCAAACTCGTGATCACGTTCATCATGCGCGGGCACAGCCATGACTGCGCCTGTACCATAGCTAGAAAGTACATAATCCGCAATCCAAATTGGTAATTGCTCACCTGATAGTGGATTTATAGCATAAGCACCTGTGAAGACACCTGATTTATCTTTGGCTAAATCTGTTCGTTCAAGGTCAGATTTTTTAGATGCGTCTTCTTGATATTTTTTTACTTCTTCTAATTTATCTTCAGAAGTAATAACATTTACGAGATCATGTTCCGGACTTAATACTAAGAAAGTTGTACCGTAAATTGTATCTGGTCTCGTTGTAAACACATCAATACTAGCATCTTCATTTTCAATTTTAAAAGAAACACGCGCACCTTCTGAACGTCCAATCCAATTACGTTGCATGTCTTTAATAGATTCTGGCCAGTCAAGTTCATCTAAATCTTCTAATAATCGGTCAGCATATTCTGTAATTTTTAATACCCATTGCTTCATAGGTCGTCTATATACTGGATGTCCTCCACGTTCAGAAACTCCATCAACAACTTCTTCATTAGATAGAACAGTTCCTAACGCTGGACACCAGTTGACAGCAACTTCATCTACATAGGCTAAACCTTTATTATACAGTTGGATAAAAATCCATTGTGTCCATTTGTAATATTCAGGGTCAGTAGTATTTACCTCTCTATCCCAATCATAACTGAAACCTAATTCTTGTATTTGACGTTTAAAAGTTTGAATATTTTGCTTTGTAAATCCCCTAGGATCATTACCAGTATCTAATGCATATTGTTCAGCAGGTAATCCAAAAGCATCCCATCCCATTGGATGAAGTACATTATAACCTTGCATACGTTTATATCTAGACACAATATCAGTAGCTGTGTAACCTTCTGGATGCCCTACGTGTAAACCTGCTCCAGATGGATAAGGGAACATATCTAATGCATAAAATTTCTTTTGTCCTAGATTATCACTCGTTTTAAACGTTTTGTTGTCTGCCCAATAATTTTGCCATCTTTTCTCAATTTCCTTGTGATTATATCCCAAATCTTTTTCCTCCTATAAATAAAAAAACACCTCAAACTATTATTTATTAAAGGGACGACTTTTAGCCGCGGTACCACCCTAATTCACAAAAATTGTGCACTTTATAATAGTAAGAGATGTTTATAATTTAATCGAATAACGGTAAGTTCACTTAATTCTTAACACTAGTTCTCACCACCACTAGCTCTCTGATGAAAAGTACTTAAGTTACTACTCCAATACATTTTAATATTATGAGATTCAAGCACTAATTGCAAGTGGTAGTTACTATTTTGTTTAAACTCATGTATAAATAAAACTTCTATCTTGATTGTCGCGATTGTTTTCCTTTTGGCAGCCCTTTATCAAAGATTGAAAGGAAAATAATCCCTACAATTAATAAGAACATGATGCCAATGAACATCGCACTCATATTAAAGGTATCAACTAATACCCCACCTATTAATGGCCCAAATGCTTTACCAACAGTTGAAGCTGAATTTACGACACCTTGATATTGACCTTGTTTTCCTTCTGGTGCTAAATAATTAACTATAGTTGGTACTGCTGGCCAAACAAACATTTCACCAAAAGTTAATATAATCATTCCTATTAAAAATACAGTAAATTGTTCGGCAAAACTAGTTACAAAGAATGAAAGCATAAAAATTAAAATACCAACTAACATTTGATATTTTAAATTACCTTTTAATAAAATAATTGCTGGTCTTATTAACGGTTGAGCAACTAAAATCATAATACCATTCACTGTCCATAATATACTGTATTGCGACATAGAAATATTTAATTCTTGAGTGAATGATGCAATTGTAGTTTCCCATTGAATGTAAGCAATCCAACAAATAGCAAACATTACACACAGTAGTAAGAGTGCAATGAAACGTTTTTTATTCTCTTTGCTATGGATATCTAGACTATCAGGTGTTCTGATTTTAGCATGATATTCAAGATTAAATTGAGTTATCGCTATAATTCCAAACAAGACGTACATAATCAAGTTTGCTAAGAAAATATAATTAAAGCTTAATTCCGCAACGAAACCACCCATAGCTGCACCGGTTGCTACACCAATATTTTGAGCTAAGTATATTGCATTGAAAGTCGTTCTCCCCCCGTTAGGCCAAACTGCACCAGCCATTGCATATATCGCGGGAACTATCATTCCGCCACCAAAACCTAACAATACTAACCAAACAGCATACCATGGCCATCCATGGAAGAAGTTTAAAAGCGTAGTACTGATTAAACATGTAACGGTACCGATCATAATTGTTCGATAACCACCTAATTTATCAAATAATGAACCTCCTAGTAAATTTCCGACTACCATTCCGAATGAATTAACCATTAGAACAATCGCAGCAATAGTCAGGCTCTTACCAAGCTCTTCTTTCATATAAATTGTGTTTAAAGGCCATAAAAAGCTAGAGCCAGTTATATTTAGCGCCATGCCTATAACTAGCCACCATACTGATCTAGGTATATTCATATTTTTAGTCCCCTCTTTATATTTTTGTTGAACTACATTAAACACTATAACATTAAAGTATGTTAAAATCTTTACTTAGAACTAAGTTAGATAGAAAGGAAAATGTGTTATGGGTAACTATTTCCCGTATGCCTTTGAAAATAAACGATATCATACATGGAATTACCATTTAAAAAATAAATTTGGTCAAAAGATTTTCAAAGTAGCACTTGATGGTGGATTTGACTGTCCTAACCGAGATGGCACAGTTGCACATGGTGGATGCACATTCTGTTCAGCCGCAGGTAGCGGTGACTTTGCTGGTAACAGAGCTGATCCAATTGAAGTTCAATTTCAACAAATTAAAGATAGAATGCATGAAAAATGGAGTGAGGGTAAATATATTGCCTATTTCCAAGCTTTCACGAATACGCATGCACCAGTAGAAGTATTAAAAGAAAAGTATGAGCCTGTCTTAAAAGAAGAAGGTGTTGTAGGTTTATCTATAGCAACCAGACCAGATTGTTTACCTGATGATGTAGTAGAATACTTAGCCGAGTTAAATGAACGTACTTATTTATGGGTAGAATTAGGTTTACAAACTGTACATCAAGAAACTTCAGACTTAATTAACCGTGCTCATGATATGCAAACTTATTATGAAGGCGTTGCTAAATTAAGAAAACAAAACATTAATGTGTGTACTCATATTATTAATGGCTTACCTGGTGAAGACTATCAAATGATGATGGAAACTGCACGTGAAGTAGCTCAAATGGATGTTCAAGGCATTAAAATTCATTTACTTCATTTATTAAAAGGGACACCAATGGTTAAACAATATGAAAAAGGAATGCTTGAGTTTATGTCTCAAGAAGACTATACCAATCTAGTATGCGATCAATTAGAAATTTTACCACCTGAAATGATTATTCATCGAATTACTGGAGATGGTCCAATTGATTTAATGATTGGTCCTATGTGGAGTGTTAATAAATGGGAAGTTTTAAATGAAATTGATGATGAATTAGCACGACGCAACTCCTATCAGGGTAAACATTATACATCTGAGGTAAAGGTTAACTCATGAAATTAGAACGTATTCTCCCCTTTTCAAAAACGTTAATAAAAGATCATATTAAACAAGATAGTATTGTCATTGATGCTACTTGTGGGAATGGTAATGACACGTTGTTTCTTGCACAACAGGTTCCAAATGGTCATGTTTTTGGTTTAGATATACAAGACTCAGCAATTCAGTTAACTTTCGAAAAAGTGAAAGAATATCATAATGTAACATTAATTCGTGATGGTCATGAAAACATTAAGAATCACATTGACATTAAATTTAAAGGTCAAATAGATGCAGCGATATTTAACCTTGGCTACTTACCTAAGGGTGATAAATCAATTGTTACGAGACCTGAAACTACAATAAAAGCAATTAATAACATTTTTGATTATTTAAGTGTTGAAGGTATTATTGTATTAGTTATATACCATGGGCATGCTGAAGGACAAATTGAACGAGATGCTTTATTAGATTTCTTAGAACATTTTGATCAAGAGAAAGCTCATATTCTTAAATATCAATTTATGAACCAAGTGAATCATGCGCCATTTATATGTGCGATTGAGAAACGCTAAACCTAACGTCATACATCATCTCTGACATAATTTTAAATAATATATAAAATCCACTCCATAGTTTAATTATGGAGTGGATTGTTTTGTCGAAAAATCTCTCTAAATTATATTCAAAACAATATAAACAAAAACATCAAATCGATCAAATACGCATTAATGAGTTTAGACTATTTTCAAGTATTTCATATCGTTTCTTAATAGTAGAAGTAATGAAATTTAGTAGTTCATCTTTAAGTTCTTGCTTCTCTTTATTAAAATGAATAATTACAGTTCGTTCATCATCTAATGGTCTCTCTTTAAATATCCATTCAGATTGAACAAGTTTGTTATGTGTACGTGTACGTTTATACGATTTAATATTAACATAACTATCCATTTCTTTTAACGTCATGGACCCTTTGTCCCATAAAGTTAGTAAAATGAGAACCTCTTCTTTGGTCAAATCATAAGTTTCATAAATTACTTTAAAAATCGAATTGATTTCTTTACACACTTCTTCAAGCTGCAAAATCATAGAAACATTCTCGGCTGCTTGATTATTCATGTTGCTCCCTCCCTAAATAATTGTACACATCCCGATTAAATAATTATAGAATTAACTATCATTATATATTTACCCAATTATTCTCATTGTAATTAAACAATTTATAATAACTCCAAAAATTTAACTTACATTAAAGCTTATGTTAAATTACTTTAAATTTTTATTGGTAATTCAATTAAATATAATTAAAATTAAAAACATATACTATTTACATTATGTTATATTTTTACTTTAATTTAAAAGATGTTAACTTCTAAATATTGAATTACCTTTGTGCATTAATCAATTGCATTACATATAATTGTTTATCAAAAAGGAGCCAGAACAGAATTCTCATCGAATTCTTAGTCCCAGCTCCTCAAAGATAACTAGAAATGAAGAAGTATTATAAATTGTTTCTCAATTTGATCAATTACGACGAATTTGCTTTGTAGTCATGAAATATTACTTCATCACACACTCTGATTTTTAAACTTCTTCGATTTCTTCTTCATTTACTATAAAACCCATTGTATTCACACTATTATTTAAAAACGTCAACACGTAACGCATCACTTGATCACGTTCAGGTTCATTATGAATTTCATGATAGAAGCCTTCCCATACTTTAAAATAAAATTCATTAGTGTTTAAATTATTTTTAAGTTCATTGAATGAGCGTAATTCCAATAATTTATCTTCCGTTCCATACATTAGTAACGTTGGCATAGATTGTATATCTTTGAAATGTTGAATTGTATCTTTCATTGTTTCCAACACAATGTTATACCACTTGTAGGTTACTTTTCTTAACATTAATCCATCTTGTTTTGTTTCTTCAATAACTTCATCATTTCGCGTTAAATCTTTAGTTTCAATACCTAATTTGAATCGTGCGTCCTTAGAACCTTTACCTACATTTGAAATTAACATATTTTTACGTGTCTTATTATTTCTTTTAAATTCTAACAATGGAGAAAGGAGTAACATACCCTCGATAGGTAATTCTGTTTTTTCAAGTACATTTAATAATATTAATCCACCTAGTCCAACACCCATGACAAAAGTAGGAATCTTGTATTCATTAGCAATTCTAACCCATTCTATTAGTGTTTCATGATAGATATCAAAATGCTCAATTTGTCCCTTGTTTGCTCTAGAAGTTTGACCTTGACCAGGTAAATCACCCATTATAACGTGATAGCCATTACGTCTTAACATTGTAATGACGTATGCATATCTGCCAGTGTGTTCTAAAATGTTATGCACTATAACTACGACACCTTTAGCATCGTGTTCAGTTTCCCATTTCCACATATGTATAATTCCTCTCTAACTTATATTTCAATAAATGTATTATATCAGATTATTGGTTTGGACTGGTGTAAATCTTAAAGACAAAGTGATTACAAATTTTAGTTCGATATTGTAATTATACCTTTTTTATAGTATTCAGATAATTGAAAACGCTTTCTACAATCACTTATTCATGCTAAACTATTATTAAATTATAAGTTTTATGTAATATGGAGGAATGGGATATGTCACTTTTTAAGAATTTTTTTATTGCATTATCAAATAGCACTTATTTAAATGAAACAGCAAAAAAAGTAGGTCCTAAAATGGGTGCAAATAAAGTTGTGGCTGGTAATACTATCGAGCAATTAATTGACACAATTGAGAGACTCAACGATAAAAATATAGCAGTTACAGTTGATAATCTTGGCGAGTTTGTAGGAACGGTTGAAGAAGCTACTCAAGCTAAGAATGAAATTTTAGAAGTTATGCAAGCTATTAAAGATTATAATGTCGATGCTCATATGTCTGTAAAATTAAGTTCTCTTGGTGGTGAATTTGATACTGAGCTAGCTTATAATAATTTAAGAGAGATTCTACTTAAAGCCAACGAATTTGATAATATGCATATTAATATCGACACTGAAAAATATGACAGTTTACAGCAAATTGTTGAAGTGTTAGATAGACTTAAAGGGGAATTCAGAAACGTTGGAACAGTAATACAAGCTTACCTTTATGATGCAATTGACTTAATTGAAAAATATCCTAATTTGCGCTTAAGATTAGTTAAAGGTGCATATAAAGAAGATGAACAAATTGCATATCAAACTAAAGAAGAGATTGATGCAAATTACATAAAAATCATTGAGAAA
Source organism: Staphylococcus sp. HMSC062A01 (assembly GCF_001836805.1). Lineage (NCBI taxonomy): Bacteria > Bacillati > Bacillota > Bacilli > Caryophanales > Staphylococcaceae > Staphylococcus > Staphylococcus sp. HMSC062A01. The sequence continues at coordinate 30,465 of NZ_KV830645.1, read as the reverse complement.
CGTCTTTTAAATGCGAAAAACTATACATCAATCGCTACACACGACGATCAAATAATTAACCACGTTAAACAATTTGTTAAATCACATAATATTGATAGAGATCAATTTGAATTCCAAATGTTATACGGATTCCGTAGTGAATTAGCTGAGGATATTTCTCGACAAGGATACCATTTCACAATTTATGTTCCTTATGGCAATGATTGGTTCGGTTACTTCATGCGTAGATTAGCTGAACGCCCCCAAAACCTTGCTCTTGCATATCAAGAATTTGTTTCAACTAAAACATTGAAGAAAATTGGTCTTTTCACTAGCCTAGGCCTTGGAGTTGCATTTATTATTTCTGGTTTTACAAGATTATTAAAAAGATAAAAAAATAAATCCTCGACACTGCTATTGCTTTGTCGAGGATTTATTTTTTTAATTAAAATTGTTTTAATAAATTTGCCATTTCAATAGCACTTACTGCTGCTTCAGCACCTTTATTACCCGCTTTAGTTCCAGCTCTTTCAACCGCTTGTTCAATACTTTCAGTGGTTAATACGCCAAATATAACTGGAATATCGCTTACATCATTCGCCTTTGATACTCCTTTAGCAACTTCATTACATACATAATCATAATGAGATGTTGCACCTCTAATTACACAACCTAAAGTGATGACTGCGTCATATTCACCCTTCTGAGCTAGTTTTTTAGAAACTAAAGGAATTTCAAATGCACCAGGTACATAAGCAACATCTATATTACTATCTTCCACACCGTGACGAACAAGTGTATCTTTTGCACCATCTAATAAACGGTTCGTTATAAAATCATTAAATCGACTTACAACAATAGCTACTTTTAGATCTATTCCTACCAATTTACCTTCAAAATTCATCTTTATTCCTCCTAAATTAAATGTCCCATTTTTATTTTTTTAGTATTCATATAATCATGATTATGTTCTGTTTCAGCTACAATAATTGGTGTGCGGTCCGCAACTTTAATACCATACTCAGATAATCCCTCAAATTTTTTAGGATTATTACTTAACAAATTCACTTGTTGTACATTGAAATAATTTAAAATTTGAGCTGCTATATGATAATCCCTCAAATCTTCGTCAAAACCTAAAGCTAGGTTGGCAGTTACTGTATCATGACCTTGTTCAATTAATTCGTATGCTCTTAATTTATTGATTAACCCTATGCCTCTTCCTTCTTGAGGCAAATAAATAATCATGCCACCATGCTCATTAATATATTTCATCGCTGATTCTAGTTGTGCACCACAATCACATCTTTGACTATGGAAAATATCACCTGTTAAACATGCAGAATGAATACGCACATTTTCTGTGGCACGTGGTTCTCCTTTAGCAAGTACAACAATTTCTTCTTTAGTTAATGGTGATTCGAATCCATACATTTCAAAAGTTCCATGATCTGTCGGCATATTAACTTTTGCTTTTAACTCAACACTAGTGTCTTTGTCTTTTTGATAATTAACTAAACTTTCAATAGTAATCATTTTAAGACCATGTTGATGTTTAAACGCTTCTAGTTGTTCACCTTTAGCCATTGTCCCATCTTCATTCATGATCTCACATATAACACCTGCTGGAACTGCTTTCGTTAGTTTCGCTAAATCTACAGCTGCTTCTGTATGACCAGTACGTTCCAACACACCGTTTTCTTTAGCTATTAGTGGAAAAAGATGTCCAGGTTTATGGAAATCTTCAGGCCCAGATTCTGGATTAATTAAAGCACGTGCCGTTGCCATTCTATCAAATGCACTTATACCGGTTGATGTTGTAACGTGATCGATACTTACTGTGAAATTAGTTCCAAAACCATCCGTATTATGTTCTACCATAGGCATTAGTTTAAGTTTGAGTGCCAAGTCTTTACTAATTGGTGCACAAATTAGCCCTCTACCTTCTTTAGCCATAAAATTAATAGTATTATCATTCATCCATTGCGTTATAGCTACAAGATCTCCTTCATTTTCACGATCCTCGTCATCCACAACAATAATACTTTCACCACGTTTTAAAGCATTTAATGCATCCATAATATCGTCAAATTCCATCTATAATTACGCCTCCTAAAAGCCAAATGCTCTTAACTTATCTAATGTAAGCTTTGACTCATTTCTACTTATCATTCGTTCAACATATTTAAAAAGAACATCCGTTTCTAAATGAACTTGGTCGCCATTTTGTTTAGAAGATAAAATCGTTGAACGTCTTGTTTCAGGTATTAAATGAATATCAAAACTATCATATCGTAAATCGAAAATTGTTAAACTCACACCATCCACAGTGATTGAACCCTGTTTGACCATTTGATTAATGATATTTGTAGATGCTTTAATCGAAACTATCCTTGAATTAGGAGTTTCCTTAACTTGTGTTATAACACCTTTGTCATCAACATGACCTAAAACAAAATGACCTCCAAAACGTCCATTTCCTGACATTGCTCTTTCTAAGTTGACTTCATCATTTTTATTGATTTGAGATAGATATGTTTTATCTTCAGTACCTTTTATAACTTGAACAGAAAAATAATTACTTGTGAAGTCAATCACTGTTAAGCAAGCTCCATTCACACTAATAGAGTCACCGATGTTCATGTCTTCTGTGATAGTTTGACAAGCTATATCCAATGTTCTAACCGATTGATGAGTACGAATATTTTTGACAGTACCTATTTCTTCAACAATACCTGTAAACATAAGTTGTCACTTCTTTCGCAAAATCATTTTTAAATTTTGATTAATTAACTCAGTAGAAGAAATTTCAAATTGAGTGGTTTCATTTAAATCAATAATATCCGCAGTTTGAAAGAATTGATTTTTTCCAGAACCACCTATTATTTTCGGGGCGTAATAAATAATAAGTTGATTAATAAAATCAGTTTGGAGAAATTTGGAAGTTATACGAGGACCAGCTTCAATTAATAATGAACCAATACCACGCTTATAAATATCTTTAAGAATATCTTTTAAATCGCATTTATCTATACAGATAACCTTTATGTTTCGATTTGGACTTTCAAGCGTTTGATTTTCAGTGTAAATCCACACTTCACTCGACGAATCTTGAAAAAGTTGTTTCGTAAAGTCAACATTGCCACTTTTAGACAGCACTATTCGGATTGGATTTTTACCATTTGGAATACGAGTCGTGTAAAGTGGGTTATCAGCATTAATTGTGCCATTTCCTGTCAACACAGCATCATGCGTATGTCTTAAATGGTAGACATCTTGTTTGACTTCTGAATTAGTAATCCATTTACTCTGACCTAAATCTGTTGCTTGTTTACCGTCTAATGATACAGACACTTTCATCGTAATTTCAGGGATTTGCTCTGACTTAGCTTTAAAAAAGTCTTTATATAAGGCAGCTGCTTCTTCAGAGTATTGATGTTCTACATCAATCCCAGCTTGTTCTAAAATAGCGTCCCCTTCAGAAGGTAATGTCGTATCTTTAACAGCGTAACTAACTTTGCTTAGTCCAAATTCAATAATTTTGTTCACACATGGTGGTGTTGAGCCAAAGTGGGTACATGGTTCTAACGAAATATAGATTGTTCCACCATTTGCTTCCTTTCCAGCCATATCAAGTGCTTGTACTTCCGCGTGCTTCTCACCTTGTTTTAGATGAGCACCGAGTCCAACTATTCGGCCGTTATTAACAACGACCGCACCAACTGGAGGATTGATACCTGTTTGTCCTTTAACCATTTGTGCGAGTTGTATAGCGTATTTCATAAAATTACTCAATAAATCACCTCATAATCAAAACTCCCTATACCAATAAAGTGCTTAAAGGCATAGGGAGACCAAATATATATTCAAATAAGCTTACAACATTAGTAAATGTGTATGCTAAATAACCATCATAATTATCAAATAATGACGACTCATTCTTTCTCCCATCCAGACTTTCACTGTCGGCTCTAGAATCTCACTAGATCAGCCATCAAAGTTATTACCTTTTACTTTGACAGGTCGCAGGCTTATATTACTGCCGGTTGGGAATTGCACCCCGCCCCGAAAGAATTCATATGAAATTGTGATTGTTTGAGTTAACGTAGTTTAATAACTACAACATTAATCATACGCTTATTGTTTAAAAATTACAAACCGTCAACGCTGCATATTATTTAAGTGTAAATGTCTACATTATGAACTAAAATGGTCAAATTTACTTTGGTTTTCATATAAATAATTTACAGAATTGACCGCTTGATCAACGATCATCTTCACTCCATTACGCAATTTATTAACGCCATTAGTTACTTGCCCAATAGCTATCATATTGTTGAGAGTTCCATATCTTGGACTTATGACTTGATTGGTTTCTGGAATAATTTGTATACCTCCCATTGGATGTGGTTGAACAATTTGTCTGTTTTGTAGGTTAAGAATAAGCTGATCTTCCTCATCTAAATCTGATAAATGTGTTTTTGATCCAGTCGAATTAATAATGACATCATATTGATAATAATAATCATCATTGTTAAATTCCAATAAATAATGGTTGTCTTTATAAGTAATATCTTCTAATCCGCTTTTAACAATTAATGATTGATTATTTATTAAGTCTATAATTAACTCTGCAGTACGAGGTGGCATAGGGTTAGAATTTAATTGAATAATTTTTGAGAAACGTTTATCAAAGTCTTGCTGATCTTCTCGACTAAAGCTATTCCATATCCAGTTTAGATTTTCTTTAATATTTTCAATTAAACTTTGAAACACACCAATTTCATCAGGTCTATCAAGATCATACTGTAAATCTTGAATTGTATTTCCTGTGCGACGATATACTAGTTTCTCTAAATCAAATTTATGATCTTTACATTCTAATTGGAATAATTCAAAAGCTAATTCTAAAGGTACATTTCCATAATATTGCGACTTCAATTCATTAAACTTTTGCTTTGTTAAATGTTTAAACTCAACATCTATCATATTTCCTCTAACACTAGGTAAATGTGCTGAGCGACTAGTCATAGTTATTGGTAATTTAGGATGATGTGTAGTCACGTATCTAACTACATCTAAACTGGCTAATCCAGTGCCTATAATTGCAATATCGTCTGATTGAGACACTTCATCTAATGTATTATATGTAGGATAAGGTGTTTGAATATAACCTTTATTCCCTTTTAGTTTATATGGATCATGATATGCGAATGTGCCAGTCGTTAAGAATATATAATCATACTCTTTCCATTCACTCATATCTTCTGAAGTACATACATAGTATGTTAATGTAGTCTCATCAATTTCTGAATTTGTAAAAATTTCGCGAACTGGATGCTTAATAATGGTTAAATTATCAAATAACAAGTCGTAGTTAGATAGGTATGACTTCATATAATGACCAAATACAAACCTAGGAAGATATTTAGGATTATCGAATTTAAATTCTGATTGCTCTTGATACCATTTCCAGAACTCTTCTTCATCATCCAAATTCAAACTCATTTGCTTAGTTGGCAAATTAATTAATAATTGGCTGCTGTCATTTTGAAAAGGTACACCCTGCCCCATATTCTTATCATGATCATATACATCAACCTCAAGATTTTTAAACGCTTCATTTTTGACTAATTGCCTTAGTACACTAACACCAGCTGTGCCCATCCCTATAATTGCTACACGCATATATTCATCATCCTTTTAATTTTCTCTAACAAGAATTTTTAATAATTTAATTATATCAATATCATAAATTGCTTAAAATAATTTATACTTATATACACTTAACATTCTCCATTTTTCTTTATCCTATATTGATATGTTAATATTGAGTTAATGAGGTGAACTAAAATGAAATTTCTCTTAAAAGTTTTCGTAGTATTTGTTATAGCATTTAGTTGGATAACTCGAAAAAATAAAGCCGAATAAATGTTTGTGAACATAAAATATATTAAAGAAAAAGCCAACGTCATCACTTGCTTGAATCAGTGTGATCGTTGGCTTTAGTTTACTTACAATTATTTATTTTTGATGTTTATTATCATCTTTGTATACGTATAATTTAAAATATTTACCTTCTGTTTTCATCTCTTTATAGAAATCTGCGATAATTTGAGCATTACTTTCTGCCCATTTAATATCAGTAGCATATTGATGTTCACCTGGATTTTTAGGATTCCATCTCATACTGTATAGCGTATTTTGATCATCATGTGATAGGAAGTGTTGGTGAATAAAATCAGCACCACCTTTGATGGCTTTCTCTGGAGTATCCCAACCGTGTTTTTTTGCGTATTCTGAACCAGTTTTAATAGGATCACTATCGAGAGCACCTACACCATAGAAGTTATAATATTTTTTACCATCAATTTCTACACCCTTGGCTAATTCACTTTTAACTGAACCAGTTTCTAATAAAGCATGAGAAATTAAATAAACTTCATTCACATGTTTCTCTTTAGCAGCACTAATAAATGCATCAGTATGCTTTAATAACATAGGTCGATCGAATAACATACGCTTAATACGGTTTTCATCAATACCTTGATATTTAGATAAATCTAAAAATTGATACTTTTGTTTGTCATCATCAATGAACTTACTACTGTCCATTGCAGCTTTTATTTCATTATCTGAAGCATCTCTCCAAGCAGTATTATTCTTGTTAGAGACTTGTTGACTTGTGTAATTATCAATTTGTTTATCGGCAGCTTTATTTAGTGTAACGTTTAAATGCTCTACTTTTTCTTCTTCATTTACTTTTTTAAAGAATATTTGATCTGAAATCATAGTAAAGAAAATAAAACCTGCTGCGACTAAAACAATCAATAACCCCACTAGGCTAATAATTGAGCCTTTTTTGTGCTTCGTCATATTCACACCTCTTAGGTCAATGTTGTTTTTTCTTTAAAATCTTTATGATAATAAAGTTTAACATTATTAATTCTTATAAACAATTTTATACTTGCGATGTTACATATTCATAAAATAAAAGTAATCAAAATGAAACTTTGCAAAATAAAAAGTAATGAAACATATAGAATTTCATTACTTGATTCTATAAAGCATAACTATTTATTGTTAATTATCTTTGCGATAATCCATCATTATAAAACTAGCTGCTTGAGATCTATTCTTGTAATAATATTGATTTAAATCAACTGTTCCTTCTATTTCACCATCTCGATACATCATTTCATTTGTGAAATTGTTAATCATTACAAATTCAGAACGATCCCTAATTATGTCTAAATCATCATTTCTCGCAAAAAAATGCTCTAGATTTAAATGTGCGTAATCCAAATTTATACCTCCCACGTTACAAATTGACTAGAACTTAAATATATTTATGAATGTTAGGTATGTTCATAATTAATTGTCGCATTACTGAGTTACTTATGTCTTAAACCATTATTTTGCATACTTTCATTATTCTATGTTTACTATTTAACACCCTTTTTTCAAATTACGCAAATGATAATTTAAATAAGTTAGTTTAAATTTTAGATATCCGGAAATTTTGTTTAAGTACTTAAACTAGGAGCGAATTCCAAGTACAATGAATTTTGATTACATATATCATAAATATCATAGAATTATTCATTATTTGTTAAAACGTTATTACGTCAAGTATAATTATGATGAATTTTATCAGTTATTGCTAATTAAACTGTGGCAATTATCTAAGAATTACAATAAGAATTCAAATATTTGTTTATCCTCTTATCTCTATCAACGGCTCAATTTTTACTTAATTGACTTATTTAGAAAAGAAAATTTAAAACCAGAAATAGTTGAAGTCGATAATTTACAAACTCTTCAAATTACTTCTATTAATACAGAGATAACTTTCTTCGACTATAATGACATTTCCAAAATTTTAAATGCACAAGAACTCGCATGGTATAACTATTTTATTCAAGGCTATAAACAATTCGAAATTGCCGACTTAATGCATGTCTCTTTATCGAGTATTAAAAAGTATAAATCCTCTTCTATAAAAAAGCTCACCGATTATTATTTTAAAGGTGAATAATATGATTCCACACAATTCTTACCATTTGCTTTATATTCAAACATTGCAACATAGTGAACATAAAACTAAATGCTGCTTTTCGACTTATGACATGGTGCTACCTTTTCCAATTAAAAAGGTACTAATTTATTATTTCGAACAGCATAATCAATCGTATTTGCAAAGGCTAAAGTTGGCAAAACGATTATTAGCAATTAATAAATTAGTACCTTTATATATATCTGACAAAGTTGTCCTCTTCCCTATTAAACATCAACGTGCACCTTTACAAACTTACATCAACGCATTAACAATTATAGGATTAACTTCTACTACAAATGGCGTCATCATTACTTTTGAAAACAATATCCAATTACAAGTTGATGAACCCTATTCGTTAATTTATAAAAAATGGCAAGAAAGTACATTATTGTATCATTTAGTACAAAAAACTATGCAGATTTATTAAATTTATATTCTAATAATTTTTTTGTAAAAAATGCAGTAACTGATTTAATGAGTAATAAACTTACGATTGCAAGAAGTATTGCACCTATTAAAATTAAGATCACATTTATAACTGGCATTGAAACTTGTGGATTTATAAAATAATTCACTGCAGTAAGACTTGTAATAAACCCTGTTAAAAATAACCCTAGCAAGAAAGCATAAATGAGTACAATTCCAATTAGTAAAAATAACAATGTGGAGCTTGCCACTTCTTTTTGTTTAAATATGTTATTTTTTAAAAATTGATTTGCGTACTGAATTGGTTTGCGATATTTCTTTGACTGAATATCCCCTTCATTACCCTCAACCTCATTATGGTAATGCGTTAAATTATTTTGTAATAGCTTTTTTTCCTTTTTATTTAAAAACCACAATTGTTTTTTAACTTTCTCTTCAAATTCTGTATATTTCATACTATGTGGTTATCTCCTTCTAATATGATTTCTTTTAAATTTTAGCGAAGTTCTTAATTACTTACAAGTTAAAAAACATAAGCTTTACTATATAAAAATACTCCGTTTCTGAAAGAGATTGATTTAGAGAATCTATACACAGACATGAAAATGTTAATTGTATGTAGAAGTTCTAATCAATATCTTATATTACGGAGTTATTTTTAATTTTTAAATTTTAAAGGATAGATAAACCTGAGCTTTGAATATCCTTAGCGAAACCTTTTACAGTATCAACTGATAATTCATTAATATCTCGACCTAAATTAGTATTTACTTTCTTAACTACATCTGCTGGACATGTAATAATGTCGGCACCAATTTCATTTGCCTGAATAACATTAAATAATTCACGACAACTTGCCCACAATAATTTAACGCCTTCTTTACTATGCGCCACATCTACTGATTCTTTCATCAAAGGTAATGGATCAACACCAGTATCAGCTATTCTACCCGCAAATACTGAAATATATGTAGGTACTCCTTCAGTTACCGCTTCAGTAATTTCTTTTACTTGCTCAATAGTGTACACTGCAGTAACATTTAAACGCACATTGTCCGCTGATAATTTTTTAATTAACGGAATTGTTGATTCACCTTTAATATTCACAACTGGAATTTTGACAAAAACATTATCACCATATTGTTTTAATATTTCAGCTTCTTTTTCCATAGTTTCTAAATCATCAGCGAATACTTCAAATGAAATAGATGCATCTGGAATTTCTTTAACCGCTTCTTCAGCGAATGATTTATAGTCTGTTACACCCGCTTTAGCCATTAAACTAGGATTAGTAGTGAAACCGTCTACCTCTTTATTTTTATATGCTGCTTTCATTTGTTCAATATCTGCGCCATCTGCAAATACTTCGACATTTAATTTTGCCATTACATTCTTCCTCCTTTATTTACGATTACGATGATAGTTAAATTACATCACAATAGATTTCTTATATGTATATACTTCTTTTCATATGATGATCAGACTATTCCGCATCAATAAAATATTTATAAATTATTTATATCATTCTTAGAAACACTTGGCGAATGTTTTGCTTTTTAACAAAATTAATTATCAAATTCACTAGTCACTATTAAATGTTAATTAAAATATGGTAATATGATTAGATGATATTAGGTAGGAGGAACATTATGTCTAAGCCAAAAAAATACTTCTATATCTCAATAATTTTACTCATCATAAGTTTTTATTTTAATACATTCAACCCACTATTAAGTCAGCAAATTACTTCTGTTAAATATTTACTTATTGCGTGCAGTATCATTAATGTGATTATATTAATTGCTTCTATTATATTCTCAGATAAAGCGATTAAACATTTAGGTGATAAACAAGGATGGATAAGAATTGCGAGTAAAATTTTGCCAATAATCATTTTATTGGTGATTGTATTCCATATCTATGCCTCAATTAAGACATTTGGTATATTGTCGTAAACTTTTTTAAATGCCAGAACTAACTTTTTAATTTAAAAATAATTAACGATTACTGTTTAACGTAATAAAAATAATGAATAGGTGTGACAAAATGCAATATTTATTTGTGTTTATTGGGGGCTTATTTGGAGCATTACTAAGATATGTCTTATCAACTCTTAATGCCGATTCTGGATTACCACTCGGTACATTAATTGCGAATATTGTGGGTGCATTTTCAATGGGATATTTTTCTTCGTTATCCATTCAATTTTTTAAAAACAACCCACTAATTAAAAAAGGTGTCACAACGGGACTACTAGGTGCTTTAACCACCTTTTCAACCTTCCAATTTGAGTTAGTTACAATGTCACAAAATAATAGTATCGCTTTGCTCTTTATCTATGGCTTAACCAGTTATATAGGAGGCATTCTTTTCTGCTGGTTAGGTGTTAAATTAGGGGGGCAACCTACATGATACATATACTACTTATTATGGTAGGTGGTGGCATTGGTGCTGTTATCAGAGCTTGGTTAACAGATGTCTTTAAAAGTAAAATAACGTCACCTATACCGATTGCAACTTTAATAGTCAATCTCGTTGGTAGTTTCTTAATTGGCTTCGTGTATGGGATAGCTCAAGATTATCAATTATTTTCACTGTTTTTTATAACTGGCGTTCTTGGAGGATTAACAACCTTTTCAACTCTGTCTTATGAAATCGTCCAATTTATTTCGCCAAGTTTTAAACCTGTTCAATTTTTTAGTTATTCTATTTTACAATTTGTAATAGGGTTTATCTCTTGCTTTATTGGTTATTCGATATAAATAAATACACTTCATAGTTTTAAGATTAAATCTTGCAACTATGAAGTGTATTTTTATATTTTTATTAATGTCCCTCAAATGTTGCTGGATCAGGACCAATGCGTCGATCTTTGTTTAGAGAATCAATTTGTTCCATTTGTTCATCTGTTAGTTCGAAATCAAAAACATTAATATTTTCCTCTATTCTTTGAGGTGTAACTGATTTAGGAATAACGATGACACCATGTTGCATGTTCCAACGAATGACGACTTGTGCTGCCGATTTATTAACTTCTTTGCCAATTTGATTAAGTGTTTCATCACCTAAGATTTGGGCATTCATAAATGGTGACCATGACTCCATATGGATATTTTGTACTTCTAAATATTTACGTAGTTTATTTTGAGTAAAATATGGGTGAAATTCTACTTGGTTGATGACTGGCTTAATAGAAACTTGAGCTAATAATGCTTCAAAGTGTTCTGCATTGAAGTTACTTACACCAATATTTTTAACCTTATCATCTTTATATAAATCTTCCATACCTTTCCATGTATCAATCATTATTGCTTCATTAGTACCAGGCCAATGAACAAGATATAAATCTAAATAATCTAGTCCTAATTTATTGATACTTGTTTCATAAGCATTTGCAACATTTTCGCGCCCAAAATCTTCAAAATATAGTTTTGATGTAATGAATAAATCTTTACGTTCTAACCCAGTAGCTTCTAGACCTTCTTTAATTCCTAAACCAACTTGTTCTTCATTACCATATACTTTTGCTGTATCAATACTACGATAACCTGAGACAATTGCATGTTTAACTGCCTCCTTACATTCATCGTTATTTTCTACTCTAAAGGTACCAATTCCAACTTTAGGCATTGTGTGACCATTATAAAATTCAATTGCTTCCATAAAAGAAACCTCTTTCTTTATATTTTAATAATTACTACTCTATTCCCATAATTGTCATTATTGAAAACTTTAATATTAGTTTAGTTTATTATTTTAATAAGCTTCTCCTCAAAATTAAAAAGGGAGTGGGACAGAATTCTTTTTAAATTCGTCGTCCCACCCCCGCAAGGATGACTAGAACTGAAAAAAGCTTGATTTAAGCGCATTTTCAGTTCAGTCAGCTACTGCGAATTTGCAAAATAGCATCATCATATTATTTATGTCCCAGGCTCTAATACTAATTAAATGATTCAATTTTATCCATAACATTTTGTAATTCATCTACGTTATATTGAATACGTCCATGGAATACAAATTTATTAAAGAACTCATCTAATTGATCAGGTCCCACTAGAACTTTAACACTTGAACTTTGTGCATAATTTGAAATCGTTACGTCTCCATCGTGTTTAGGATTAAAATATAAAATCGCAGTTGGCGTATATTTAGCCCCTAATTGTGTTTGCAAGTCTGACGCTAACTTTTCAATTGAAGTAAGTTGTTCTGAGTAATTAACAAATGACAATGAAGATTTATCTTCATTTTGATCGAGTACTAGTGTTTGAGGTGACTTAACATCTAAATCCAAAGTACTAAATACTTGTTCCATCATAGGCAATTCGTTAAATTGCTTACCACTTATACCTTGATAAACATGCCCTTTTAATAGTTGAGAATCTATAATATATAGGCCTGTACGCGTAAGTACAAGGTGACTAATGCGTTCAATATCATTGAATTCATTACTTGGTAAAAAGATGTTTGCCATAATATGCATATCTTCAGGTCTAATACGTTTTTCTTTCACTAAACGATCTCTAATTCCAATTAAGCGCATATCCGTAACATATTCACTTTTGTTTTTTGAGAATAGTTTCAATGCATCAATTTCACGATCTTTACCGCTTACAGTTGCATCAAAATCTTCTTTTTGTTTAGTAACTTGCTTTTTATTTTGTATGCGTTCTTTCTCTAGGGCTTCGTCATGTGACGCTTTCATTTGCTTTTCTTTTAAGTCGTATTCTTCTTTTGTTTTCTGTTTAATATTGTTTTTACTTTTAAGTGTAACTAAGAATAATATTAAACAGATAATTGCAACTACAATTGCTACGATTAAACCAATTTCGATTGGTCCAAATGAATTCATTAAATCAACGCTCCTTTAATCTATCAGTAAATCTAATTATAATGGAAACTATCTATAATTTCGACAATTTCTTTATATTATTTAAAGCGTTTATTAAGCTTGAACAGCATCTTTTAATACATTGACTTTATCTAATTTCTCCCATGGTAACAATACATCTGTTCTACCAAAGTGACCATAAGCAGCAGTTTGTTTGTATATAGGATGCTTTAAATCTAACATTTTAATGATACCTGCTGGACGTAAATCAAAGTTAGCTCTAACAGCTTCAACAAGTTGAGCTTCAGAAACTTTGCCCGTTTTAAATGTATCAATTGAAATTGAAACTGGTTCAGCCACGCCAATAGCATAAGCAAGTTGTACTTCACATTGGTCTGCTAGTCCTGCAGCAACAATATTTTTAGCTACATATCTTGCCGCATAAGCTGCTGATCGGTCTACTTTAGTTGGGTCTTTACCACTAAAGCAACCTCCTCCATGACGTGCATAACCACCATAAGTATCAACAATGATTTTACGTCCTGTTAATCCAGCATCACCTTGAGGTCCACCGATAACAAATCTTCCAGTAGGATTGATAAAGAATTTCGTTTCATTATCAATTAATCCTTCAGGAACTGTTGGGTATATGACATGTTCTTTAATGTCACTTTGAATTTGTTCTAATTCAATGTCATCCGCATGTTGAGATGATACTACAATCGTGTCAATACGCTTAGGTTTATCTGATTCGTCGTATTCAACTGTTACTTGAACTTTACCATCCGGTCTTAAATAGTTTAAAATTCCATCTTTACGTACATCAGATAAACGTTTAGCTAATTGATGAGATAAAAAGATAGGTAAAGGCATATATGTTTCTGTTTCATTTGTAGCATATCCGAACATTAAACCTTGGTCACCGGCACCAGTAGCTTCAATCTCTTCTTCTGAAATATCATTTCTGTATTCAAGTGCTTTGTCAACACCTTGTGCAATATCAGGTGACTGCTCATCGATTGCAGTTAAAACTGCCATAGTTTGGTAATCATAGCCATATTTAGCACGAGTATAGCCAATACCTTTAATTGTTTCTCTTACAACTTTAGGGATATCTACATAGGTTGATGTAGATATTTCACCTGAAATTAGAGCCATTCCTGTTGTTACAGTAGTTTCACAAGCAACACGTGCATTGGGGTCATCTTTTAAGATTTCATCTAAAATGGCATCAGATACTTGGTCAGCAATCTTATCTGGATGTCCTTCTGTCACTGATTCTGAAGTAAATAAACGTTTATTGTAAGTCATGATTTGCTCCTTTTATAACTATATTTACGAAAATTCTCTTTTAAATGTGAGCTCAAAAATAAAAGAGCCTTCTTCACTATTCAAGACAGAGAGAAGGCTCTTAAACGTCCATTCGCTCTTATCGTTCAGACGAATATATGTCTGCAAACGGTTTGGCACCTTTCTTTTAAAAAAGAGGTTGCTGGGTTTCATTGGGTCCATGTCCCTCCACCACTCAGGATAAGAGAATCCGTTAAGAACTATACTACCTAATTCATTTATTAATGTCAATTTTGTTTTTAAATGGTTTTTGTTTTTTCCAGGTGGAATAATTACGGCATTATGTTATACTATTTTCATGTAAAGGCTTACAATATTGAATTTCTATAACACACGCTGGAGGGATTGGGTATGTCAGTAGATACATACGGCGAAACACCTAAAATTAAAAAATTATTGGAAAAAGAAAGCTCTCTTTTTCAGCTTTCAACAACTCAACTTTATTACAAAATTATGGATAATAATGAAGGAGAATTAACTGAACTTGGTGCTATCAATGCGAGCACAGGTAAATACACTGGACGTTCACCTAAAGATAAATTCATTGTTACAGAACCTTCTTATAAAGATAATATTCATTGGGGAGATATCAACCAACCTATCGATGAAGAAACTTTCTTAAATCTCTACTCTAAAGTTTTAGACTATCTTGATAAAAAAGACGAACTTTACGTTTTTAATGGTTATGCAGGTAGTGACAAAGACACACAATTGAAACTTACAGTTATCAATGAACTTGCATGGCACAACCTTTTTGCTCAAAACATGTTTATCCGCCCAGATTCTAAAGAAGAAGCTAGTAATATAAAACCTAACTTCACAATTGTTTCAGCACCTCACTTTAAAGCTGATCCTGAAGTTGATGGAACTAAATCTGAAACTTTTGTTATCATTTCATTCAAACATAAAACCATTTTAATTGGTGGTACAGAGTATGCTGGTGAGATGAAAAAAGGTATCTTCTCAGTAATGAACTATTTGCTTCCAATGCAAGATATTATGAGTATGCATTGTTCTGCGAATGTTGGAGATAAAGGAGACGTAGCCTTATTCTTCGGATTATCAGGTACAGGTAAAACAACTTTATCAGCAGCACCTGATAGAAAATTGATTGGTGATGATGAACACGGTTGGAATAAAAACGGTATTTTCAATATTGAAGGTGGTTGTTACGCAAAAGCAATCAACCTTTCTAAAGAAAAAGAACCTCAAATTTATAACGCGATTCAATACGGTACTATATTAGAGAATACTGTGGTTAACGAGCGTGGTGTTGTTGATTTCGATGATAATTCATATACTGAAAATACACGTGCTGCTTATCCAATTCATCACATTGATAATATTGTATTACCATCTAAAGCAGCACATCCTAATACAATAATTTTCTTAACTGCTGACGCATTTGGTGTACTTCCACCTATTGCTAAATTAACTAAATCTCAAGCGATGTACCATTTCTTAAGTGGTTTCACTTCTAAATTAGCTGGAACTGAGCGTGGCGTTACTGAACCAGAACCATCATTCTCAACTTGTTTTGGTGCACCTTTCTTACCACTTAATCCTATTAAATATGCAGATTTATTAGGTGAGCTAATAGATAAACATGAGGTTGATGTATATTTAGTTAACACTGGCTGGACTGGTGGTAAATACGGCGTAGGTAGACGTATTAGTCTACATTACACTCGTTATATGGTAGATCAAGCAATTAAAGGTAAATTGAAAAATGCAGAGTTCACAAAAGATGAGAAATTTGGTTTAAGTATTCCTACTGAAATGGAAGATGTTCCAAAAACAATACTGAATCCAATTAATGCTTGGAGTGATTCTGATAAATATCGCGCTCAAGCGGATGACTTAATTAAACGTTTTGAAGAAAACTTCAAGAAATTCGGTCCAGAAGTTGAAGAAATTGCTAACACTGGTGGCTTTAACAAATAAATAAATATTTATTAAAAAGACAATGTATAAGGCATACTGTACTGAACCCTTATACGTTGTCTTATTATATTTCTTCACATTTCGTCATCCATTGATGCACATAATCGAGCGCTAATTTCATTGCTTGTGGTCTAGGTACATGCCCTTCATCAAGTTGATAAAATGTATCATGAACAACACCTTTTAATTTCAATTGTTCTTCCAAGTAATTGGCATGATGAATACCTACTTGTTTATCCTTGCCACCATGAACGATTAAAATTGGTGGACTATTAGAATCAATAAGTTTTATCGCATCTCTTTGGTCATAAGATTCCTTATTTTTGGAAGGATGTCCTACCATTCGACGCAACATCCCTCTTAAATCAGTACGTTCTTCATACATCAAGTGCATACTTGATACACCACCCCAGATGATGTAACTATCGACTGGGTAATCTTGATATGTAAGTAGTCCTTGTATTCCACCTCTTGAAAAACCAATCATGTGTAAATATGCATTAGGAAATCGTTGTTTAAGTATCTTTATGAGATAGGTAACATCCTTTAAATCAGCGTTAGCAAACTCATCTCTACCTTCACTTCCATTACTTCCTCTATAATAAGGACCTACAACTAAGGTATTATCATTTGCAAACTGCATTAGTCTTGCTGCACGTACACGTCCGACTTGTCCCTTACCTCCTCTCAAATATACTACGATTCTTTTTACTGTCTTCGTCAAAGGACACATCTGTAATGCTTTTACTTTTAAGCCATCAACTTTATAAGTAATTTCATCGAATTGGTGTGTTCTTGATGCTATAGGCATTTTCTTAGTCGCGATAATATCCAAGTTCTATCATCCTCTCAACACATTTAAGAATTGCATTATCTTGTATTAAATAACTTTGTTTATCTAATGGAATAGAATTAATATTATCAAATAATAATGGCCCTCTCGTTTCTAAATAATCACTTTTCTCTTTAAATGATTTAACCTTCACGATATATACATCTTTTTTGAAAATTGAGTTATCGAATGTATGAACCTGATATTGAGCAATATAATCTATCGTTTCAGGTATGCCTCCTGTTTCTTCAAAAAGCTCTCTCTTGATAGCTTGTAAGCTTTCTTCTCCTTTTTCAACCTTACCACCCGGGAACTCGATGCCACGTAATTTATGATGGGTAAATAGTAACTGACTCTGATATAACGGAATAGCTAAAACATGATTACCATCTGGATGGTCGTTGTTCGTTTTGTAACACATTGTGACACGTCTATTATCTTTATCTAGAAACTCCATGTTCCATACTACTCCCTTCAATATGTTAAACTTATTTATAATCGTATTACTTGTTGGAGGCCTATAATGTTAAAAAAATTATTTCTTGGAATAATCCATATATATCAACGCTATATTTCACCTATGACACCACCCACATGCCGATTTTATCCTACGTGTTCAGAATATACACGAGAAGCGATTGAAGTTTACGGCCCACTCAAAGGCGGCTACATGGGAATACGTCGCATTCTTAAATGTCATCCACTACATAAAGGTGGATTTGATCCAGTTCCTTTAAAAAAGGATAAACATAGACACTAATTTAATTTAAGTAATTTTGATTTATCGATTTGAGGGGGGTGAAATGAAATCATCCCCTCTTTTAATTTACCGACACCTTGCGTGAAATCGTCAGTAAAATAATAACCATCTGGAGTTACATCCCCAGGATAATCACCTTCTCGAGCTAATAATGCAGTAAAGTAACGACTTAGTCCATATTCGTACATTCCACCTATAACCACTTTAATATCAATTGATTTCAATTCACGAATCAATGATTGTACTCTATCAAGACCACCCATTCTAAATGGTTTAACAATCACTACTTTAACCGGGAATTGGTTAACAATTGAAATAATACTATTGATATCAGTAGCTTTTTCATCGAGTGCAATTGCAGGGTATTGTGTATGATCAATGTGTAAAGTTGAAGAAAGCGATTTAAATGGTTCTTCTATATAAAGTATATTTTGGTCATTTATAGATTCTAATTTTTGAAAATCAGAAACATCTAGTGACTCATTAGCATCTAATGCTAATTCAAAATCATAAGGCAATATGTCATCTAAAAGTGAGATGTCATCATTCAGTTGACCTGTCCATTTCAACTTTATACGTTTGGGTTGAGTTTGTTTTAAATAATCAAGTTGTTGTGCACTTATGCCACTTATCGTTGCACCATACTCTACTTTAAACTTCGGTAAATCATGATACATCTGATAAATCGCCATAACTACAGTACTTCTCGCTGTGGGATAATTGTCAAGTATATCTAAATATGGTTTCCAATCTTCATATTTATGAACAGACTTTTTAACAATCCTTTCTGACCATTGTGAAAGTATTTCTTGTACAGTTTCAATCGTTTCTTCGTTGTACCAATTTGTTTCAAATGCATTGCACTCTCCAAAAAAAGATTGATCCTCTTCACTTAAAATTTCAACAATAAGTGCTTTTCGGTATGTCAATTTAACTTTGGGAGTTACAATTGGATCTCTAAATTCATGATTGTAAAGATAAAAATTTACTGCTTTAATCCTCATATTATTGTCCTTTATTAATCATTTTGTTGCGTTGTAATTTACCTGTAGAAGTGTACGGTAAACTTTCAACCTGATGAAAGGCTTTGGGTACTTTATATTTTGCCAAATACGTTTTCAAATATTTAGTTAATTCTATTTCTGGAATTGTATCATCTGAAACATAATATAGTACTGGTATTTGACCCCATGTCTCATCCTCTTGCGCTACACATACAGCGTCATTAATATCTGAATGTGTTTTAGCAATTGATTCAATCTCATATGGATAAATATTTTCCCCACCACTTATGATCAAATCTTTGCGACGATCATAAACCATCACAAATCCTTCCTCATCAATTTCTGCTATATCACCAGTCTTAAAGTATCCATCCTCAAAAGTATCGCTCAACCCTGCTGGATATAAATAACCGTTCATTACATTATTCCCTTTTATGAGAAGTTCGCCATGACCTTCACTATTTGGATGTTTAATACGTACATTAACGTTTTCACTTGGTTTACCGACAGTATCATACCGTTGTGCAAGCATCTCGGGTGTAGCAGTTAGAAATTGAGAACACGTTTCTGTCATTCCAAATGAATTGTATATCGGTAACTGATAATTTAGGGCTTCATCAATTAATGTAGTTGATAATTTGGCACCTCCAAGTAATATTTTCTCAATTGAGAACGGTTGGTTTAATCCTGCATCCATAAGCCATTTAAGCGTTTGTGGGACTAGTGATATATGGGTAGGTCCTTCTTCCTTAATGATCGATAACATCGTTTGTGTATTATATTTTTCCAATATACGTACCGTAAAGCCCTCAATTATAGAACGTAATAAAACACTAAGACCTGAAATATGATATATCGGTAAAACAGATAACCATTTAGTGGTTTCATCATATCCTAAACTTTCTTTACACCCAATTGCACTTGCATAATGATTTTTAAAGGTTTGTGGTACTGCTTTTTGAGGACCTGTCGTTCCAGATGTAAACATAATTGAAGCAATTCGATCATAATTACATGTTTGATTATTGATACGTTTTGAATATTGTTCTATTTCAGATATATGTATTACATTAAAATCCGACAAGTGAAATGGTTGCGTCGTTAATATTGTTGATACATTGATGGAATTCATTTGATTTATCATTTCAGTTTCTGTTAATCGCGTGTTTAGCATTGCTATTTCAACATTAGCTAACCAACAAGCGTTAATCAGTGTGATAGACGCAATATCGTTTTTAATATACAATCCTACTCTATTATTATTTAAAGAAAGAATTTGTTCTGATATTGAAAATGCTTTATCATACAATTCCTTAAAAGTTATAGAATGATTTCCATCTGTAACTGCTATCTTATCTCTATTTTTAATACTTTGCTCTTTTAACCAAAAATCCACTGTTCATTCCTCCATATAAATACATTATAATTATAACGATAATTTAGTTAGTTAGCATTGGTTGTGTTTAAGAAGCCGCATATTTCATTTATATTAGCTTATTACAAATTGACATTTTGGAAAATTTCAATCATTAAACAATGAATTAGCTTTATTTTTAAAATTAAAAAAGAGTTTAAAGTGATGATTACCACTTTAAACTCAAATAAGCTATGATATTCAATTATTGCCTAGCCTCATAGCAGGCTGGCTACTGATTTCAATGTATTTCGTTTTATAAGTTCCACGCATTGTCGTTGATATATAAATATCATAATATATTTATATATTAATTTAAATATTAAAATCTAATTATTCTTAAATTTTCTTATCTCGATCCATAATCTAATAGTTGAATATCACCAACATGATTAAAAACTGAACTTGTTTATTCCATTTATCTATGTTTTTAATACTCTTAAATATTAATATGATATGACAAAAGAGCTAGCGTATCCACTACTCTAGCTCCTTTTTCTGCTTGTTTTGAAATTTTCATTTTAAACCCTCGAAATTCAATGTATTTCGTTTATAAACTCAACGCATTATGTTGAGTTTAATATAATATTAAAAGATATTTTTTATTATTAATTCTAAAATTTAGTTTTACCCACGCACTTCATTAAAAAGTTGCTTTTCATCACAATTTCAATAATAAAAAAGCAAGATCAACGTGCCAGAAATTTTACTTTCTAGGCACTTCTTTGACACTTGCCCACTCTACAACATATTGTGATAAGCTTTTATTATGGAGAACAAGGGATTCGAACCCTTGAAGCGCATATAGCGCTTACACACTTTCCAGGCGTGCTCCTTCGGCCAGACTCGGACAGTTCTCCTCAATATTAATAACTAAATTACATAAAAAAACAGAAGCGATATTTCACTTCTGTTTGTATGACTCCTACGGGACTCGAACCCGTGTTACCGCC
>NZ_KV830645.1:0-8816 GCF_001836805.1 Staphylococcus sp. HMSC062A01 | reverse complement strand
GAAGGCTGAGGTTTTGCCATTAAACTACACCCGCGTAGTAAACGATTATGGGGCGGTTGAAGGGAATCGAACCCTCGAATGTCGGAACCACAATCCGATGCGTTAACCACTTCGCCACAACCGCCAAAATGATTGAATGGTTCAGGACAGAATCGAACTGCCGACACATGGAGCTTCAATCCATTGCTCTACCAACTGAGCTACTGAACCGTAATAAGTAATGGCGGTCTCGACGGGAATCGAACCCGCGATCTCCTGCGTGACAGGCAGGCGTGTTAACCGCTACACTACGAGACCTATTAAAACTATGTATTGCGGGAGGCGGATTTGAACCACCGACCTTCGGGTTATGAGCCCGACGAGCTACCGAACTGCTCCATCCCGCGCTAATATTATTTACGTCTCAAAAATCAGTACTTAATAACTATATCATTTTATATTGTCTGATGTCAATATTAATTTTAAATAAATTTTACATTCATTTAATTGAATCTTCATATTGAAATGCGACAATTGTCTAATAGTCATCGCCTTTTCGAATACTTTATTAGTATATATAGTATCATTAACTTAGTCAATAAGTATTGCAAACTATTTTGTGTAAAAAAACGCTACATTTAAAATATTTTAATTAAAGATACCTATTGGGTATCTAATTGCACTTGAAAGTATCTATATATTTAATTATCAACCTTAATAATAATAAAAAATAGGTAGCTTTAACTACCTACTTAAATTAGTTTAAATATTGAACGTATTAATAATTAAATCACATGTTTTATTATTTAGTCATATAATGTTGCATTTTTTCTTGTAATTCAGTAAAAGATACAAAGCCCTCTTCTTCTAAGAAATGTCCACCTTCATCAACAATTTTAGTCTTACCACCTAATTCGTCAATTAAGTTTTGAGTTTCTATGTAAGAAACATAAGAATCATCTTTTGAAGCTAGTCCATAAAAGTGATTAACTTTAGTTTTAATTAAGTCATAATCAACATTAAACTCCCCTACTTTTATTGAATCGTCTATTTTCTTCGCATCTTCTTTAAATCCTGCTATACTGAAGAACCCCTCAAAAGGTTCGTAAATTGATAGACCTTCAATGTATTTCAAAGTAGCCAATGAACCATACCCATGAGTGACAAAATAAGTATCTTTAGATAAAAGTTCAATTTGTTGATTTAATTCGAAGACCCAATTGTCTATATTATCATTCTTACTTTCATCTAAATGGAATAATTGAACATCGTAACCTTCTAGTTCTAAATTATGTTGTAACCACTTATACCAGTGGTTATGAGAATTTCCTAATTGTGAATGAACTATAATTACATTAGTCATTAATATTTTTACCTCCTTAAACTAAATAATAATTCTCAATTTATATAACAAAACACTTTTAAAGAGGCAAATTCACCTCAAAAAAAGTGTTTAAATTATTATATTTCATCAAGCAATTCTTCCACAGCATTTTTACCTTGTTGAATACAATCTGGAAGCCCAACCGCTTCAAATGGTGCTCCTGTGATTCTGAGTGCAGAATAATTATTTTTAACGTGTTGTTGAATTTTTCTTATTTGACTAATATGACCAATGTGATATTGAGGCATGCTTTTAGTCAAACGATTAACAATTGTAAAATCCGGATCTTTATGAAAAGTCATCATTTTATTTAAATCACGACGTGCGATAGTCGCAATTTCTTCATCGGTATGATCTTCAACAACTGTATCACCTGGTTTACCTACATATGCTCTAATTAAAACTTTTCCTTGCGGTGTAGTAAAAGGCCATTTTTTACTAGTCCAAGTACAAGCTGTAATATTAGTATTACTTGTTCTCGCGATGACAAAACCAGTACCGTTATGTGTGTTTTCAATATTCTTCTCATCAAATGCAAATACAACCGTTGCAACTGAAGTAGAATCCATCTCGTTAAAGTATTTAAAAGCTTGATCGTGATTGAACCATTTCATAAATGTTTGATGAGGCGTAGTAATTAAAATACTATCAAATTGTTCACTGTATTGATCAGTTACTATTTCATAATTGTCATTGTTAAAAATGATATCTTCTACATGTGATTGATATTTCATCTTTACGCCTTTATCTTGTACATTTTTAGCTAATGCTTCAATAAATGAACTTAATCCGTGACGAAATTGTCTAAACTGACCTTTAGGGGCACCAGGGTATAGTTGACGTTGTTTAATTCGTTCAGCCTTTTCGTGTTGCATACCTTTGATTAAACTACCATACTTTTCCTCTTGTTCTTTAAAATTAGGAAATGTACTCATTAAACTTAATCGATCTATATCAGTACCATAAATACCACCCATGAGGGGTTCTATTAAATTTTCAAGCACTTCATTTCCTAATCGTCTTCTAAAAAACGCTCCAACTGATATATCATCCTCAATTTTTATTGGGGGTATTACCAAATCTAGTCCCGCTCTTAGCTTACCTATTGGTGAAATAAGTCTTGTTTTTAAAAAAGGTTTAATATCAGTTGGGATGCCCATAATCGAACCACCTGGTATAGGATACAATTTATTTTTTGCGAAAATGTATGACTGACCTGTTTCATTAGTAATTAAATCATCTTCAAGTCCAATATCTTTTGCTATATCAGTCATGATTGTTTTTCGTCCAAGATAAGATTCGGGGCCTAGTTCAATAGTATATCCATCTTTACGATACGTCTGTATCTTTCCACCTGGTCGATTTGTCGCTTCAAAAATGGTTACATCTATATCTGGTTTATAATGTTTTAAATAATATGCGCTTGAGAGGCCAGTTATACCTGCACCAATAATTGCAACTTTTTTACTCACATTGAGTCCCTTCCTTTATTAAAAAACTGTTTTTATTTCGTCCACGATAGCATTAATAAATAATGGATCCGTGTTAGGCATTGTTGGACGATAGTAATTTGCTCCTATCTCATCACACACAACTTTACATTCATAATCATTATCATACAGTACTTCTAAATGCTCACATACAAAACCTACAGGTGTGTAGATAAAGTGTTTATATTGATATTCGTTGTACAACGTTCTTGTTAAATCTTGTACATCGGGTCCTAACCAAGGTGTACCTGTGTGACCCTCAGACTGCCAGCCTTGAGCAACGTGTTTAATATTTGAAGATGTTTGTAAACGATTCATTGTATCTTTTAATTCATCAGGGTATGGATCATTATTTTTTTCAATTAAACCTTTAGGCAAACTATGAGCTGATACAACTAAGATTGTCTCATCATGTTCATCTTGAGGAATTTGCTCTAAAGTTTCATTAATTTTATTAGTCCAATACTCAATAAATTTAGGTTGGTGATAATAATGTTCAACTTGATGTAAAGCAATATCGTATTTATTGGCTTCCTCTTTTGCACGTTTATTGTATGATCCAACTGAGAAACTAGAATAATGTGGCGCTAAAACAACAGTAACCGCTTCTTTAATACCATCTTTATACATTTTTTCTACAGCTTCTTCAATATATGGAGAAATATGCTTTAGACCTAAATACAATTTATATTCCACATCTTCATAAACTTGATTTAAAGCATCTTTTAATGCTTCAGCTTGACGATCAGTAGTGCCAGCTAAAGGAGAAAGACCACCAATAAATTCATATCGGTCTTTTAAATCTTGTAATTCCTCATCTGTTGGTCTCTTACCATGTCTAATATCTGTATAATATGGTTCAATATCACTCTCTTTATATGGTGTTCCATATGCCATAACTAATAAACCTACTGTCTTAGTCATTAAATAAAACCTTCCTTAATCTTTGTATTCTTAATACTATTTACTTGTATAATCATGAACAAATTGAGTAACTCGCTTTAATGTATCAGGTTGTACTTCAGGAAAAACACCGTGTCCTAAATTAAAAATGTGTTTACCTCTTTCCATACCCTCGTCCAGAATTTCACGTACTCTGTGCTCTATTACGTCCCAAGGCGCGAGTAACAATGAAGGATCTAAATTACCCTGTAACGTTTTATTAACACCCATTTGTGTAGCTGATGAGATAGACGTACGCCAATCTAATCCTAGGACATCTATTGCTAAGTCATTCCATTCATTAATTAGATGGCTTGCACCCACTCCAAACATTATGACAGGAACATCATATCTAGCTTTAATTCCATTAATTAACTTATCCATTGAAGGTTTAATATAATAACGATAATCTTGAACATTTAAAGCTCCAACCCATGAGTCGAAAATTTGAATCAGCTCTGCGCCCGCTTCAACCTGAGCAACCACATAGTCAATTGATACTTGTACGAGATGATTCATTAAAGCAAACCATGTTGCCTCATCTCCATACATCATTGCTTTAGTATAATTATAATTTTTTGAAGGACCGCCCTCAATCATATAAGAAGCTAATGTAAATGGCGCACCTGTAAACCCAATTAATGGTACATTCAATTTCTCTTGTGTTAGCAATTGAATTGTTTCAAGTACGTACGGTACATCACGTTTTGGATCAATTTGAGTTAATTTATTTACATCAGATACAGATTTAATTGGATTGCTAATGACTGGTCCAATACCTGATTTAATATCAACATCAACACCAATTGGTTTCAAAGGTGTCATTATATCTTTATATAAAACTGCTGCATCAGTATTATAATTATCAACTGGTAATTGAGTTACATAAGCACATAATTCAGGTTGGTGTGTGATGTCGAAAAGTGAATATTTCTCTTTTAATTTTCGATATTCTGGTTGTGAACGGCCAGCTTGGCGCATAAACCATACAGGTGTATGAGATGTTTTTTCACCTTTAATTGTTTGTAAAATTGTATTATTTTTATTATGCACCTTATAGTCCTCCTAAATTAAAATCATTCTTATCTATAATATCATATGCTGATATAATTATCGTTTATCTACACTTAAATGTCATAAAAAAGACAAAGCATAAATGTACATTTCAATTCACTAAATTATAATAATTTATTAAACATAATTATAGTATATTTATATGCTTAAAAATATCCCTCAATAAGACTAAATGGATTTTTAAAATATTTAAACAATACATACAATTATTATAGCTAGTACCATTAATTAATCGTATAATATAAACAATAAAGGAGGTATGAGTCATGAACATATATACAACTTATGGGACTTATGGTTACTTAAATCAAATCCGAACAAATAATACTAATAGAAATCTATTTTTATTTTCAACAAATGATTCTTCTGTAATTATTGAAGAATCAGATGAAAAATCAATTTTAAAACATCCCACTGTTTACACAACTGTTAATTCTATTAATGACTTAGATCAAACACATTTTTACTCAGCAATATTTATCCCTTCTTCTGATGATCATGTTCATCAATTAGAAAAACGTATTGCAAATTTGGAATTAAATTTCGATAAGTTTGCCGGTTTTAAAAGTTATCGTTTTTTAAAGCCTGTTCAAGGAACAACTTACAAAGTTTATTTTGGTTTTGCTAATCGCCAAACTTACGAAGATTTTAAAGAAACAGATACATTTAAGGATTATTTTTCAAAAGATGCATTAAGACATTATTTTGGTTCTAGTAGCCAACATTCTAGCTACTTTGAGAGATATTTATATCCAATCAAGGAATAATAAAAAGGTTGCCTTTTAACTAGATGTAGTTTTGCTTGTTCTAGTTATAGGCAACCTTTTTAATCTTTAAGTAGTGATTCTTGATATTGTAACTTCTTAATTGTGCTTCTAATCGTTAACCACCCTACTATAAAGAAGATTAGAGCGAAAAAGGAATATTGTGGGTATATACTGATAAATGCAATTGAAAAAATTAATCCTATAATTAACATTAAGCGATAAAGAAATTTTTCATAACCTTTAATCACTTCGACATCTGGTACTGGCCAAACTTGAGGCCATAATCCATAGGCTTGTTGCGTATAAAATTGAGACATTTGCAATAATGTAATGTACATGAACAGACATCCAATAATTGCTGAAACAATAGGAAACGATAGCCAAATCATTAGCACTAATGCAATGACAATCAGTCTAAATATAATACTAAAAGCATCTCTACCTCTTACAAAGCTACGTGTAAATAGATATAAATACATATTTTTAGAATTAAATTTCCTGCCTTTAGGTGTAGGTAATAAGAAATCTAAATATCTACGTCTAACTGCAGACTCTTTTAAATGTTTAACATCCGTAAACATATTTACGAATTTATAATAATTTGTATGGTGTCTTTCTTCAATACCTATCATTCGTTCCCATGGATATAAATTAACTCGATTTAATTTAGGTAACGCTAACATTCCACCAAGTAATATAAACGTAAAGATAACTCCCCAGTACATTTGGTAACCCAATATTAAGTCATATGTTACTAAATTAATCAAAAATAAAATTGAACTTATACTCCAACTTGATTGCTTTAGTTGATACCATTGCCATCTCACTTTCAATCCAATCCATGGGTGTATCAATGTTAAAATACTCAAGATGATAAATGGTGTTATGAAATCACCATCTAATTTAGAAAATAATGGAAACAAGATAATGAGTATTACTAGTTGTATCGCTATTCTATTAAAATAGCTGTAGCGAATGCTTAGGTTCATATAATTTTTCATATGTTTTTCAAAAGGCAATAAAAATATTCTATCTGCATCTTTTAAAAATGTTCGTATTGGAAAGATAGATGTTACAGCTAATATTATACTTGCACATAACGCATAATCTATATGTTTAGGTATATGTTGCAACCATTGACCATAACCTAATATAAATGCTCCCAATAAAATTAATAAAAATACTGAAAAATGGCCATTAAAAATAAATTTATTATAATAACGCTTCTCTTTTTGAATGGTGTTCAATCTAGATTTAAACAATGAAGTAGCTGAATTATCCATTTTCTTGACCACCTTGTGTGACATGTATATAGATGTCATCAAGTGTGTGACCACTTAATCCAGTTTGTTTACGTAGCTCCTCTAAATCACCGAAAGCAACCACTCTACCTTTATCTAAAATAATAAATCGATCACAATAACGTTCTGCAGTTGCCAAAATATGCGTACTCATTAAAACAGTACGTCCTTCATTTTTCTTTTCTACCATTAAATCCAACATAGATTGAATCCCTAGTGGATCAAGGCCTAAAAATGGTTCGTCAATAATATATAATTCTGGATTAACAATGAACGCACATATTATCATCACCTTTTGTTTCATACCTTTAGAGAAATGACTAGGAAAGACCTTTAATTCATTCTCTAATCTAAATGTTTTAAGTAAAGGTCTTGCACGTTTCATTGCTTCTTCTTTACTCAATTGATATGCCATTGCAGTCATCGCAATATGCTCTTCTAATGTTAATTCTTCATATATAATTGGTGATTCAGGTATATAAGATAACTTTTTTCGATAAACTTCGATGTCATCTGTAATTTCTGTATTTGAGATAGAGAGATTACCCTCAGTTGGCGTTAATAAACCTAGCATATGTTTAATAGTTGTGCTTTTGCCTGCACCATTTAATCCAATTAAACCAACAATTTCCCCTGCTTTTAATTCAAAATTTATATCTTCAATAACAGGACGTTTCCCATAACCACCTGTTAAATGTTCAACTTTTACTGTCATAAGGCACCTCCATGAATAACATTGTACCAAAATTAGCTTTTAACTACTAAAATTACATTTACTTCACTAACGAAATTTTATTTTACAAATGCTATAATAAGCTATAAATACGTAAAAGGAGTGCATTCAAATGGCTGAAACTGTATTTAGTAAAATTTTATCTGGAGAGATTCCAAGCTTTAAAGTTTATGAAGATGACTTTGTTTATGCATTTTTAGATATTTCACAAGTGACTAAAGGTCATACATTATTAATTCCTAAAAAAGCGTCACCAAATATTTTTGAAACTGACGAAGAAACAATGGCTCATATTGGTACAGCTTTACCTAAAGTCGCTAATGCAATTAAGAAAGCTTTTAATCCTGATGGTCTAAATATCATACAAAATAATGGTGAGTTCGCAGATCAATCAGTATTCCATATTCATTTCCATTTCTTACCACGATACGAAAATGATATCGACGGTTTCGGATACCATTGGGAAACACATGAGAACGAAATTAATGATGAACAAAAACAAGCTATTGCTGATCAAATCAAAGCGCAATTTGATTAATTCTGCATATTGAATGTCATTTTAGGGTAATATACAATTATAATTAACTTGTCGAAATATGATTGTTGTAGAATCTGAAATTTATTTTATTTCTTTTTCTATTATTATCCGTTAACGACATAATAAGTGAGGAGAATAGAACATGAAAATATCACGCGTATTATTTGGTATTACTGCGGGAGTAGCATCTGGAATTGCTGTTTCTTGGTTAAACCGTGATGATCATAGCGTAAAGAATAACACGATTGATTCTAAAGAACCTACTGGGTCTCGCTCTGAATTAGAACGTGAAATTGAGTCACTTAAACGTAATTTCTTTAACATTATTGATTATGGTAAGCAAGTAAAAAATGATGGTGTCTCATATGGTAGCGAAATTGGAGATGAATTTAAAACACTAATTGGTGATTTTAAATCTGATATTAATCCTAATATCGAAAAATTACAATCACACATTGAAAATCTACAAAATCGTGGCGAAGAAATAAGTAATACTTTTTCAAAAGATAATAAATAAAGTTTAATCATTAGATTAAACTGTGATACGGGAGTGGCGTTGAAATCATTATGAATATTGGCTCTATAATAAATTGGACTGATGACTAAAA
>NZ_KV830644.1:551-22294 GCF_001836805.1 Staphylococcus sp. HMSC062A01 | reverse complement strand
TTTGGACTCATCAGTCCGATTTGACGTAGAGCCTGAATATTTCGCTACTCTCTTTATTAATGCCAAAATTGGCTTGACTGTTGTTACTGATAGTTAGATAATACGTAGCGTATATAAATAAGACCTATTAAGAGGTGTCAGTATGTTTCTATGTAAACGTCAAATTGATATTCATGCAAGATTTGGTGTACCAAGAATTGCATTTTTAAGTTTTACTATTACAGTCATCGCATTTTTAATTAGTTATGAAATAATGTATTATTTTGTAAATACACCTTTATCAGATCGACATTTTGTTATTTTATTAATATTTGTTGCACTTATGTACCCTATCCATAAAGCATTACACCTTCTCTTTTTCTTACCTTATGTTAATTCATTTAGAATTCATAAATTAAACAAAAAGCGTTGGTTACCCTATTTTAATACGTATGTAAGTACGCCTGTACATAAGATATACTTTTGTATTAATTTAATTTTACCTTTTATTTTAATAACTATATTTTTGATTTTTCTAACGATGCATTTTCCGCAATACGGACACTATTTTATGTTTTTGCTTGCGTTAAATTTTGGCATATCTGTAATGGATTTTTTATATCTTAAGATTATTATTTTTTCAAATGAAGGTCATTTTATTGAGGAGCATCAAACAGGTATAAATATATTAAACAAAGTGCCATATCAATCTTTTCAGTAAGTATCATAGTATCGATCTTGAAACATATGTTATGCCTCAAGTTCGATACTTTTTTAATATTTAAGCCCTACTTAATCTCATTCTTTGGCAGTATCTAGCCTGTTTCTAATTGGTGATGTTTTCATAATATGTTATAGTAACGTTGTTATTAATGTAAAAGGAGCTATCAACTATGAAAATTATGAATAAATTAATTGTTCCAGTAACTGCGAGTGCTTTACTTTTAGGTGCATGCGGTTCAAATGCAACAGATTCAGAAAGTAATACATTAATCTCTTCTAAAGCTGGAGATGTAAAAGTAAAAGATGTAATGAATAAAATTGGTGACGAACAAATTGCTAGTACGTCATTTAGCATTGCATTGAATAAAATTCTAGCTGATAAATATAAAGATAAAGTTGATACAAAAGATATCGATGATGAAATTAAAAAAGAACAAAAACAATATGGTGGCAAAGATCAATTTGAAAGTATGCTTAAACAACAAGGTATGTCTTTAGATGATTATAAAGAACAGAAAAAACTTGCCGCATATCAAAAACAATTATTAGCTGATAAAGTTAAAGTGTCAGACAAAGAACTTAAAGAAAACACTAAAAAAGCCTCTCATATTTTAATAAAAGTTAAATCAAGCAGCAGTGATAAAGAAGGTTTATCAGACAAAAAGGCTAAAGAGAAAGCTGAAAAAATTCAAAAAGAAGTTGAAAAGAACCCAGATAAATTTGGAGAAATCGCTAAGAAAGAATCTATGGATTCTTCAAGTGCCAAAAAAGATGGTTCTCTAGGTTATGTAGTTAAAGGACAAATGGTAAGTAAATTTGAAAAAGCACTATTTAAACTAAAAGAAGGTCAAGTTTCAGATGTGGTTAAAACGGACTATGGTTACCATGTCATTAAAGCCGATAAAGAGAATGATTTTGACAAACAAAAATCTAAACTTAAAGCCAAACTAATCGAACAAAAGGTACAAAAAGATCCTAAGATTTTAACAAATGCGTATAAAGATTTATTAAAGGAATATGATATAGATTATAAAGACAGTGATATCAAGAAAGCTGTAGAAAACACTATTTTAAATCCTGAGAAACTTAAACAACAACAGTCATCTTCAGATAGTTCTTCAGCTGCATCAGGTTTATCTTCATAATTTTCATAGTATTAACATTAAATAGTAAGGGAGCAAGTCAATCAATTCGTTAAGAATTAAGACTTGCTCCCTTTCACGTGTTCAAAATTGTATAAAACAAGCGTTTTTACCCACTACATTGTCTATACAATAATTGACATTGTAAGGTAAAAACGCTTTTTAATTAGTCTAATTTTTCTGGATTGTAAAACTGTCTATTTTCCATACCAAAAATTCGTTCAGTAAATTGACCTTTATCGGTTTTCTTAAATGCTTTTTCAAACATATTCATTTTAGCATCGATATTGTCAATAAAGAATAATATTTCTGCTTCTTTTAAATGTGGTAACTTAGGTGATCCAAATTCCATTTTTCCGTGATGTGCTAAAATCATATGACGAAGTAACATCACTTCTTCACCATCAATTCCTAACTCTTTCGCCGCTTCCGCCACTTCATCACTTGCAATTGATATATGTCCTAGCAAATTACCTTCAACTGTATATGTTGTAGCAACTGGACCACTTAATTCCCTTACTTTACCTAAATCATGCAAAATAATTGAACTATACAACAAACTACGGTTTAACAATGGATAAATGTTGCATAATGACTTAGCTATTTCTAGCATTGTAAGTACGTGATAACTTAGACCACTTGCAAAATTATGATGGTGTGAACTTGCTGCAGGATACGTAAAGAATTTATCTTGATATTTTTTCAATAAATGACGTGTTATACGTTGTAAATTAGCATTTTCAATATCTAATATATAGTGTGAAATGTTTTCTTGGATTTTATCCGGAGATAAAGGTGCACCATCAACGAAATCTTGAGTCTTAAATCCGTCTTCTGGTTTAGATAATCTAAACTGATTGACTTTCATCTGTTTACGACCTCGATAATTAATCACGTCGCCTTTAACCCAAACAATTGTCTCAGGTTGAAGAATCTGCATATCTTCTTTACTAACAGTCCATAGTTTGGCTTCAATATCACCACTTTTGTCTTGTAAGAATAAAGTCATATAGTCTTTTCCTTGAGCAGTAACACCTTGTGTAGCTCTATGAATTAAGAAGAAATTTTCAACCGAATCTC
The DNA here is from genome assembly GCF_001836805.1 of Staphylococcus sp. HMSC062A01. Lineage (NCBI taxonomy): Bacteria > Bacillati > Bacillota > Bacilli > Caryophanales > Staphylococcaceae > Staphylococcus > Staphylococcus sp. HMSC062A01. Next base: position 19,370 of record NZ_KV830644.1, on the reverse strand, counting down.
CTGGGTTTAGCTTTTCTACATTTCTCATCGTTTTCCGCCTTCCTCTAGTTTATTTAAAATTAGCATCTCTTTAGAAGGAATTGCAGCATCTTTCATACAAGTGAAGTATAACACTTGATAATCTTTGGCTAATTCTCTTAAATAGTTTAACATCATAGATTTTCTTTGTTTATCAAAATGAACAAAAGCATCATCAATAATTATTGGGAATGGATAATAAGGTCTTAAAATCTTAATCAAACTAATTCTAAGTGCAATATATAATAATTCTTTCGTTGATTGACTTAGTTCAAGTGGATGATACATTTGGCCATTATTGTGTTTAACCATTATTGTATCATTTTCATAAGTTATCATATTGTAATTCTCTTGTGTCAGATCCGTAAATATTTTTACAGCTTCATTTATAACTTGAGGTAATCGTTTATCTTTAATTTGCTTAATATGTTCATTTATTAATGCTTCTAAGTAACTTAAACTAGCCCAATCTTTAGCTAAATCATTCATTCTATTCTTCAAGTTATAATACTCATGTCTTAACTTAGATAATGTTTTATCTGTCTCCATGTAATTAATTTGAGCGGTTAAGTCACTAACTTCAGTTTGTTTATCTAAATACTGATCGTTATATGCATCAACTTGTTTAGCAAGAAGCACATCTTCTTCTTCCAATTGAGCAGTTGTTTTTTCGCTCAAATTCGAACTATCTTCATAAGAGAAATTTTGATTTTCGAGATATGCAGTTAAATCATTAAATCTTGCAAGTTGTTGGTGATACAATTGATATTGCTCGTAAGATTGATAAAATGCTTCTTCACTTGAAACATTGATATAAGTAAATAATTTATTAATAGTTTTTTCATTTTCTTCTAATTGTTCTTTTAATTGTTTCAATTCATTACTTAATAACTCAATTTGACTTTTAAGTTGTTCTTTCTTCTCTTTATTACTTTCGTATTTAGAAATCCAGCTCTTCATATCATTAAATAGTGAAGCTTTATTAAATGGTGTGATTTCATTTCCAGTATTTTTAAGCGCTTTATCATAAAAATGCGTCAATTTCTGATTTACTTGTTGATGTTGATCTAATAATTTACTGCGGTAACTGTCATTTGATTTAAGTTGATTCATAGTTTTAAAGCTATCTAGTAATAAATCATCTGTCATTTCATTAGGTACTTTCACATTTTCTTTAACTGCATTTAATTTTTGAGTTAAGTCATTGATTTGTTGTTCTGTTTTTTGCAGTAAATTTTCTTGATGATTTAATTTATTAGCTAATACACTTTTATTGTTACTTGTATTACTCCAACGTTCACGAAGTTGAAATTGTTGATCTAAGTCGAAGTTTAAATCGTAATTAGATTCCAAATCATTAATTTGTTGTTCCAAATCATTAATTTCTTCACTAATTGATTCACTGTAATCAATTTCTTTTGTCTTAACCAAGAAAGTACCAATAATAAATATGACAGTTAAGATTGCAAATATAACTCCGAAAATTAAATTTTGTGTCACAAATGAGAATAGTGTTAAACCCAGACCAACTATAGATAACACTATAAAACTTAATCTAAGCCACCAATTTCGCTTTTGCTTTCTTTCTTTATCAGAATTAAAAGTATCTTTAAGTTTGTTATACAGATTCTCTTTCTCATGTAGTTCTAACTTTTGTTGATTATATTGTTTCTTTTTATCTAGTGAATCTTCAGAAACTAAATCTTTTTCCAAGTTTTCTATTTCCTGAGATAGCATATTTTGTTCAATTTGATTTTCATCAATAGCTCTTTCAATTTGTTGTTTTAACACTTTTTGTTCATTTCGCGTCTTGATAGTTTCACTAACATAATTCTTCATAGATTCAGAGGTATCTGTATTGTGATAAACTTCTTGCCAACCAATACTTGTTTTCAAATCAGCTTCTTGACGCTCGTAATCATCAATTTCTTGCTTAAGTGAAGAAGATTTCATTTCAGCTTGTTGAATTTCATTTTCATCACGAGTTAAATGATAAATATGATTAGCTGTATCTTCGTTCAAAGCAGGAATTGTATTAAATTCATTCTCTAATTGTTTTAATTTCTCTTCACGCAAACTTATATCTCTAGCTAGAGATTGTTTGTAATTTGAAGCAGTTTCATAACGCTCGATCCCTTTTTCCGGAAAACTTAATGGCTCAATATTAAGTTTTTGCTCTAAATCTTTCCATTCTTGGGCCTGTTCATGAATAGCAAGTTGCTTTTGTTTACTTTCATGCATTTTTGATAATTGGTTTAGATTGGCTTTTAAATGTTCCAAATGACGTTGTGATTTATCTCTATCATCAACTAAACGATGATAATCATCTAACTTAGTCTCTTCTTCTCTTATTTGGGCTTCAAGGCTTTTCAATTCATCGAGCTGTTGATTGAGTATTGGGTTTTTTCCAGCCTTTTTATAAAGCGTGGATTTCTTTTGACTGACCATTTTATTCATCATTGTGAACTCAGAAGAACCTAATGCACCTGCTTCAAGTAAATAACTTTGTAATTGGTCCTCATCTAAGTTACGGTGAATATCTTGTAATCCAAGCACATTAAACGAGAATATACCTTGATAAGTTTTCTTAGAAATGTAATTTAATTTTTTCTTGAGCCAAGCTTCGTCTCGAATCAAACCATTTTCTAGGTAAACTTTTACATCACCTGAAATGCTACCTTTAACTCTCTCTACTACGATCTCTGATTGGTCATCTAGTATAAGCGTAAGTTTTCCCCCATACTGATTACCCATACGTGGTTCAAGTCGAGGTTCTTTTTCTTTTTTCGTTGGAAAGCCAAAAAGTATAGAATGTATGAAAGCTTGAATCGTTGATTTACCAGCTTCATTCTCACCGAAAATTTCCGTAAATTCACGGTTAAACTCTATTTTGCGATGCACAAATTGACCATAGCCATAAATCTCTAAAGATTTAATAATCATCACTTTCACCTCTCATGTCTGCCTTTAAAATGTTCTCAGCGCGATTAACAAGTTCAACAGTGTCAAACTCAGTATAATCTTCTAAATATTTGGATGCTCTAGGGTTTAAATATAATTCAGTCATCGCCTCTTCAAACACTTTATTGTCTTTGATTAAATCAGCTGAAAACTCTCTTACAAGAGGCACTTCATCCATTTGCATATATTTAAATGTGAGGGTTTCTATGATTACGAAGTGATGTTCATTTTCTTCATAGTCATCAATCATTTCTTTAATTTGACTAATGTCTTGTGAAGATATGGGTCTATCACTGTCAACATTTACAGTTAATCTATAAAAAGCCTTTCCATCAGAACGTACGCTTTCTTTGAAGGATTGAATTGCTTCATAGATACCTTGTTTTGTAAGTTTGTCTGTATTGATAGCAGCTTCTTCAAATCTAATTTGTTGCGTTGGAATAAAAGTAGCGTTTAATCGTAAATGGTCACCTTCTACCAATAAACATCCCTTAGGTCCTTGCTCACCAAAATGACGTCCTTGAATGTTTCCAGGATAGTAAATTGGTGGCATATCACTTAATTCTTGTCTTTCATGAATATGGCCAAGTGCCCAATAATGATATAGTTTTTGATTCAAATCTTCTAAAATAAATTCAGTATAGCGATTTTTAGTTGAAGATTTACTATAAGTACCGTGTAACATTCCAATATGAATACCTTTTTTACCTTGGCTAGATGGATACTCATCAATTTTATTTTCATAACTTGTATCATGTTGATAGCTAAAACCATGAACAAAAATTGTCTCTCCATCTTTTGTGATAGCTTGATATGTTTCTACTCTATTTGAGAAGACCGAAACATTATCTGGCCAATCATTAGTAATTTTTTCAGTAAGTGGATCATGATTACCATGACTTATGTAAACGAAAATTTGTTCTTTTTCTAATCGCTTAAATTGTTCTTTCAAGAATACTTCAGCACGCAACGTACGATTCTCACTATCAAATAAATCTCCAACGATGAGAACAAAATCAACTTCTTCTTTTAATGCTGTATCGACAATCTTCTTAAAGCTTTCATAAGCACTGTTTTGAACATCTTCAAAAATTGATGGCGCCAAATGACTTTTAGATTTAAAGGGGCTGTCGAGATGTAAATCTGCACAGTGAATAAATTTTATCATTGAAATTAGCTCCTTAATTGCATCTTCGTTTATCTTTATGTATTCCTATATTTTACCATAACTTATTTAATTGGGGCGATGAACTTATATATTAAAAAAGCTACAAAACTTTCAATTGAAAGCTTTGTAGCTTATTGTGCTAACAATTAGTCAGCGTAAATTTCATCTAAAGGTTTAACAATGATTTGGTTAATTTCTTGGAATACTTGGCTCATTTTTTGCTCAGCTTGCATTAATTCAGAAATATTTTCATCTTTTTCAATTGCTTGAGCTTGTTCTTGAGCTTTTGCTAAATCTTCTTCAGGAATTTCTTCACCTTGCATTTGTTTTTGTTGGAAACTTAATTGAGTTTCACGGAACTCATCGAATAATTTTTTTGATTCTTCATTATCTTTAACTTTAGAGAAAGCATCTTTAATAGCTTTATATTCATCACTATCTCTTAATGCTTGTTCTAGTTGATTTGCATAATCATATAAATTTACTGCCATGTTTGTTTGCACTCCTTAGTGAAAAGTAATTTTGACAACTCTTTATTACCATAACATATTATTTATAGTTAGACAAAGATTGCGACTATACCTTGGAAAAATCCTATAATACCACCCAAAATGAAACCTAATGACATGATAAGTTTTAACTCTTTATTAGCGATTTCAATAATTAATCTTTCAATATAATCTAAGTCAAAGGTATTAATTTGATTTTCAACCATCTGACGTAAATTTATTTTTGTCATTATCGTTGATAAATGATTAGATGCTTGTTTAATTATTAAATCAGTAATTGCATTAGCAACTCCTACTTGAATTTGATCAACTAATTTTGGTGTTAACTTACTGATTGGAGTATCCATTTTTTCATTTAATTGTAAATTTGTCATGATTAAATGCACCAAGGATTCACTTATATTTGTAAATTGTTCTTCTTTAACAACATTACTTAAAGGTTGAGATTTTAATGTTTCATATTCACCTCGAATCACTTTGTCAATAATAACTTTTGCTTTAGGATGTCTTGTTAAACGTATTAATTCATGTTGAACACGTTCAGCAATACTTTCTTTAGTCATAAACATTTGTAATAATCCAACAATTTTACCTTTTTCAGCAAAAAATGTATCTAGCATATCGTAAATATCTCTAGCACCTTTATCTGAAGAAAGATAATTACGTGCACGTTCTCGAATTAAATCTCCTGCTTGGTCTAATTTTTCATCAACCATTGTTATTACTTCTGCAGGAAGAATTTCATTAATTGATGTTGCCTGTTTATCATAGTAATAATTATTCAATTTATTTATTATGGTTTTATCTAGCTTATTGTTAATGAGGTCATCAAGATCAAAATCAAATTGATTTGCAAATTTTCGTATTGTAGCATCGTCACTTTTTAGTTTAGATAATTGCTTTATTACTAAATCATTGATTGCTTCACGAGTATTTTGTTCATTTAACTTTTGATGTATAACTGACTCTGTTATCAAATGTTCTTCAATCACTTGACCTATCTTAGTAGCAATTTCTTCCCTTCTTTTAGGAATTAGACCAGGTGTAAATGGTATACGCATCTTGAATATATAATATGGTTTAAATGGATGGAATAACATTCTTATTGCAATTACATTTGTTACGCCTCCAATTACAGCCCCTACTACTACCATAAATAGGATAACTAAAAAAGCTTGCATCTCGATTTCTCCTTAAAAATTATTTTCACAATATGATGATTATATCACTTTGGAATATATGGTTCCTTAATTTTACTTTGCATTAAAATTGAAAATGCAGAAATGTTTTGAAATAAAAAAGTCGAGCCGCGATATCAAATATCTTAGGCTCGTCTTTTAATTAATATCAAGTTAAACTTAAGCTGAGAATTTCTTAATATAAGAATAATCTCAATTCAATCAGTTTTACAATTAAGCTATGTAGTCTCAAAACATTATGTTCGCCATATGTAATAACCACATACCTTGAATGTATATAAATTAAAAGTGATTAAATCTGGTGTGATTCTTCTATCACTTTCATATTAAATCATAATATTTTAACTATTATTAAACGTGCATTAATTCTTCTTTAGCATTTCTGTTAAAGTATGTTTCAGCTTCTCTTAATTTTGAAGTGCCAAAGATAGGTTGCTTTTCTGAATTTAATACTCTATATATGTTGCTTACTTTATTACTTTGTAACATAAAACCATTACGTGTTTCGATAGTATTCCAATAAATATCACTAGTTGTTGAATGATTTGGATATGCACAATGATTACGTGAAATAGTTTGAACAATTTCTAAAGGATCGCAACCGAACGTATTATTTAAAACATCAGAATCTCTGAATAATGCACAAATTGAAACACATGTTGTCCAGTTTGGTAACACACGTTCTTTCTCAATTTGAACTAATGTTTTTTTTGAAAGGCCAATTGTTTGAGCCATAGTATCTTGCGTATAGCCCGCTTCAATTCTTACCATTTTAAATTTTGTTTGAATTAAATCTGTGAAACTCTGTCTATCCATATTTTATTCTCTACCTTTCTAATAGGGGTTAATTTATCCGGACACAAGAAATTGCAATAATACACATTTCTTGAAACACAAATTACATCTTAATATATTTTCAATAAAATGAAAAGAGGAATTTTTGTTTTTGTATACAATTTTATTAATGGCGTAATTATCAAAATAATTAAATTAATTTATTTGCTAACTCACTTCTAATAATCCTTTACATTTTAATTGTATTTTCATTCCTAGCTCTTTAACGATTTATTATATTACACTCTATACAAGTTTATTTTCAATAGCATAAATTGCTGCTTGTGTACGGTCTGTTACACTTAACTTATTAAATATATGACTAACATGTGTTTTTATTGTTTTTTCAGAAACGAATAACGTATTTGCAATTTCTTTGTTCGTTTTACCTTTTACCATTTCAGCTAATACTTCTATTTCTCGTTTAGATAGCTTATTAGTATTATGTGGTTTTGAAGATACGGTGTCTATTACACTTTGTGCTTCTGGATGAATAATCCGTTTATTATTTAAAACGTCATGTATCGTTTGAATTAATTTTTGAGGCTCAACATCCTTCATTTCATATCCATCTGCCCCTTTATTAATAGCTGAAATAACATGTTCATCATCTACATAACTTGTTAATACCAATACTTTAATATCAGGGAAATGACGTTTCACGTATTCTGTCACTTCAATACCATTCATTTCAGGCATTACTAAATCAAGAAGGATGATATCTGGTATATCATGTTCATTTAAATAATTAATTAAAGATTGACCATCCGATAAGCTTGCTAAAACTTCCAAATCAGTCACCGTCGATAAAAGGAATTCCAATCCTTGTCTTACAATATGATGGTCATCAATCAATATGACTTTAGCCACAATTTTTCTCCTTTCACCAATTTACAAAGGAATCTCTAAAGATAGCGTTGTTCCTTTGTTAGGTATTGTATCTATTTTAACTTGTCCATTTAATGCATAAATTCGTTGACTTATGTTTTTTAACCCTTGTGATGAAGTATTAGTTTCTTTGTTCATATCGAAACCAATTCCTTCATCTTTTGCAATAATTATCAACTTTTCTTTATCTTGTTTTAAAATAATATGTACTGAATTAGTTTGAGCATGTTTTTTAGTATTATTAATACATTCCTGTAATATCCTATAAACGTTCTCTTCTACGATATTTGATAAACTAATAATTCCATCAACACTTATTGTTAGTTTTATATTAAGAATTTGTGCATATTGATTTAATGCCTGCACCAAACCATGCTCAAGACCTACTGGTTTAAGTTGCCAAATTAATGTACGCATTTCATTAACCGCATTTTGACTTGTTTCTTCAATTGTCTTAAATGCTTTTTTCGCAATTTCATCTGTCGTTATGTCATGTGCTGCATGAGCGGTCAATTTTAATGAAAATAATAATTGGTTTACTGAATCATGTAAGTCTCTTGCTAAGCGATTACGTTCATTTAATCTAGCTGCCTCTTTTTCTTGATCAGTTAAATAAATGCGTTTAATTGATGAGCCAATCTGTAAAGCAACCGATTCTAATAGGGCTAAATCCTGTTCGCTATAACGCGTAGTATATGGTGATGCAACATTGAGTAAACCATATTGTTCTGTGCCAGACCGTAGTGGCACTGTAGCATGGTGTGTTACACCTTCTGTTGCTGCTTTATATGCTTGATTTGCTAAATTTATTCTAGAACAATTGATTATGTTAGAAGCCTTCGTTAAACGCTCATTATGATACGCAGTGACACACCAACAAGATCCCTCTTTCATATAACAGCAATTATCCTTCTTTAATGCACCTGGGAGATCAACATCAGCTACTATCTCGTGATGGCCGTTATTATCTATAAAGAAGATCCAACCAGTTGTATAGTTACTACCATTTATTAAATAATTCAAAGCACCGTGCATCATATTATATAATTCTGTTTCCTCATTGAGATATTCTGCTATTTCTTTTAATAATGCTAAGCGTGTTGGTTTTTCCATGAAATCGCCTCAGTTACTCATATTTGCATTAGTCTTATTATACAGTGAGATTTACATTTTTAAAAATGTAAAAATGTTTAAGTTACATATTATTATTTATTATGAAATTCGTAAGATTGTGATTAATATACGTTATTAGCAATCTAAGATATGGTATGATTAATGCGAATGCTATTAGGAGGAAATTATGAAGTTTAAAATACATGAGAATTATAATCAAAATACGTTGAGAGAAATCTTTCAATCATTGAAATTGCCTAAGAAAGACTTACATCAGTTAAATATGTCAAAAGATATAACTATAAACAATCACCCTGCGAAATTAACAGATAAAGTGCTTACCGGGGATGATATTTACATTCCAACACCAGTAGAAAAAAGTAATTACTTACCTAGTTATCGTTACGCACAAATTAGTTATGAAGATGATGATTTAGCTATTGTCATGAAACCTAAAGGCGTTAAGACTCATCCAAATGATTTAAAAGAGAGTAACACTTTAATGAATCATGTTATTTATACGTTAGATAGTGAATATGTCGAACCTATTCATCGCTTAGACCAAGAAACGGTTGGTTTACTCATTGTAGCTAAGAATCCTCTAATGAAAAAAATTCTAGATCGTATGTTGGAAGAAAATGAAATTACTAGAATATATAAGGCTAATGTCAAGTCATTATTACCAATTAAACCTCAAACTATTGATAGTCCTATAGGTAAGGATAAATTCCATCCTAATAAACGACGAATTTCTAATACAGGTCAACGAGCGATTACGCATATTCTTTCCTCTAAAATGATAAAAGAAGGCGTATGCCAATTGGATATTAAATTAGATACGGGCCGTACTCATCAAATTAGAGTTCATTTAGCTGAAATTGGTCATCCTGTTATAGGCGATCCTTTGTATGGTAATTCTACATTACGCCAACTAGAACTTAATAGTCATAAAATTGAATTTAAACATCCACTCACTCAAGAATTAATATCAGTTAGTTTGGATGATGAATAAATAATAAGGAGTAACTATCGATTCATAGACAGTTACTCCTTTTATTAGTTATATGTGGTTGTTTTTTAGTGTGGGTCCACCATATCCTCAGGTTTTATCCATTCTTCAAATTGTTCTTCTGTAACATGACCAGATTGAATAGCCGATTCTTTTAATGTTAACCCTTCTTTATGGGCTTTCTTGGCAATTTGAGCAGCTTTTTCATAACCAATGTGTGGATTTAGCGCAGTAACTAACATTAATGATTGATTTAAATAATTATTAATGTTTTCTTCAATTGGTTCAATGCCGACTGCACAATTATCATTAAACGTTTGCATACCATCTGCAAGTAAGTAAATTGATTGTAATGTATTATGAAGAATTACTGGTTTAAATACATTTAATTCAAAATTACCTTGAGAACTTGCAATACCAACTGTAGTGTCATTACCCATAACTTGTACTGCAACCATAGTTAACATTTCACATTGTGTTGGATTTACTTTACCAGGCATGATTGATGATCCTGGTTCATTTTCGGGAATTGAAATCTCTGCAAGCCCCGCTCTAGGACCAGATGCTAACCATCTAATATCATTGGCGATTTTCATTAAGTCTGCTGCTAAGGCTTTTAACGTACCATGTAATTGCACGACTTCATCATGTGAAGTCAACGCATGGAATTTATTTTCAGATGATACAAATTTATATCCAGTATTCTCTGAGATAAATTTAGCAACTTTATTACCAAATTCTGGATGTGCATTAATACCTGTACCTACGGCAGTTCCACCGATAGCCAAACTTAAGATATGTTTTTTTGATTCAGCTAATAATTCTTCACATTTATCTAACATATAACGCCAGCCACTAATTTCTTGACCTAATTTAATTGGTGTCGCATCTTGTAAATGTGTACGTCCAATTTTAATAATTGATTGGTATTTATCTTCTTTTTCTTTAAAAGTATCACGTAAATGTTTTAATGCAGGTTCAAGTTTCATTTCAACTTCATGATATAATGCAACATGCATTGCTGTTGGAAAAGTATCATTTGAACTTTGAGATTTATTCACATCATCATTAGGATGAATCGATTCATCGATACCTTGTTCTTTTAAATATTTATTTGCTACGAAGCTGACTACTTCGTTAACGTTCATGTTACTTTGCGTACCGCTTCCTGTTTGCCAAACAACTAGTGGGAAATGTTCATCTAATTCCCCTTTTAAAATTAAATCACAAGCGTAAACGATTGCATCTTTTTTAGCGTCACTTAGTTTTCCTAGTTCATGATTTGCTAATGCTGCACCTCGTTTTAATTGAGCAAATCCATATACTACTTCAATTGGCATACGTTCTTTACCTACAGGAAAGTTTCGTTTACTTCTCTCCGTTTGTGCACCCCAATATTTATCACCAGGTACTTCAATCTCTCCGAATGTATCGTGTTCAATTCTTACTGACATGCGATAATCTCCCCTTATACAATTATTTATTCATAGTATAGCATTATTTAAATTAAAGGGGCAATGCATTACTAAAGCGGTTTCAATAATACAAACTCATATCATAGATATAAAAAATAACGATTGAAACAATGATTTAATGTTCCCAATCGCTATTATCTTTGAAAAATTTTGTCTTATCGTAATTGACCGTTGCTTGCTTAAGTTAGACTTGATATTTAACTTTTACTGCTTTAATAACAGCTAAAGCACTCAAAATATAAAATATAATACTTAAAGTTATTGTAATAGGACTAATTTGAACTAGAAATCCTATAAAACCAGTAAATTGCTCATAAATATCATTTAAAGAATAAATTAAAATACCAGTTATTAAAATACAACACAACACACTTATGAACACACCTGTTTGATTACTCTTAATAAAAGGCTGAGCACTAATATTATCAATTAAGCCTTGAGATAAATTTAATTGTAATTTTATGATTTTAAACAAAATAGGTAAGTAAAGTGCACCGAATGCTATTGGAAATCCTTTTATAGAAAGTAAACTAATAATAATTGTGGCAATCGTAAGTGGAAGCCAATATCTATGTAACATTTTAAGCTCTCCTTATACATTTTCATTGAATTTTATTTTACCATAATTTTTATAGCATTAAATTGAATTAAATGATTGATTGATGAAATTACGCACTCAAATGACAATGTATATTGCTTCATTAAAAAAATAACCTAAGACATCTTTAACATCTTAGGTTACTTGGTTCATAAATAATATTTATTTTGTTAATTATCATCAAGTTAAAATTTACTCATGCGATTGATTCAACCTGTCCTCGTCGTTTTCTTCAGAAATTTGTTCCATTTCTTTGCCCAATGTTTTCAAGTCATCTAAATCTTGAACCATCGCATTTTCTTCCTCATGATAATTTAATTCTGAATCTTTATTTTTAGTCATAACTCAGACCTCACTTTTAAATTTAAGCAAATCTAGCAGTGAAATATTCTTTAACATCTTCAGGTAAACCTTCTGCAGCTGCTCTATCTAAAACAACTGTTACCATTCTATGAGCTTTTAAATCAGCTGGTTCAAAGCTAGATTTACCATTTTCTTCATAAAGTTTTTTAACAACTTCACGTTTATTAGCACCAGTCACAACTAATACTACTTCACGCGCTTTTAATAATCCTTGTCTTACATTTACATTTAAACTACCTGATTCATCAATAGAAGTAACTTGTAAAATTAATTTACCTTTATTTTCTTTAGTTTTAATTTTGTCATCAATTAAAGATTCTGCATCATCGTCAAGATTAATCGGATAAATTTGACTAGTAGGTACACCTAATGCTTCATAGTATGAGCGATTATCGTCATAATCTAAGATATTTACTTGACTAAAATCAACCGCATTATGATCTACATCTTTCTTTAACTCATCTAAAACAGGTGCAGCATCCTTTGTTAAATGAATTCCCGCAATAGTTGTAGGGTTGTTATTAAATTGCTTTCTAATGATATCTGCTGTGTACTCAGCTACATGTTCTACATCATTAAATACTTTAAAGTTCATTGCCATTGTCATTACACTCCTCTTAGTTCATCAATGTCATATAAATAACGTATTATTCGTTAACTTACCCTTTTAGACACTAAATCAAACTATTTTAAAAATGTTATTATACATCATTAATAAATATAACATTTTTTAATAAATAGATGCATAGAATTTTTACTAACTTACTACTTATTAGGATAAACCTGGGAAATTTTGTTGTCGCAATGCTTCATAAATTAATAAAGCGGCTGTGTTAGATAAATTTAACGATCTGATATTTTCACTCATAGGAATTCTTAATGCCATGTCAGCGTATTTCTCTTTTACCCAATCCGGTAATCCAGTCGTTTCTCTTCCAAATATAAAATAATAATCTGTATCTTCTTTAGAAAAATCAAAATCACTATACGTTTGTTTTCCAAATTTAGTTAGTAAGTAGTACTCACCTTGAGTAGCATCGAAAAAGTCTTCAATACTTTCATGATAAGTAATATATACATGCTCCCAATAATCAAGACCAGCACGTTTTAACATTTTATCATCAGTACTGAAGCCCAAAGGCTTAATTAAATGTAAATGTGTGTTCGTTCCTGCACAGGTACGTGCAATATTACCAGTATTTGCAGGAATCTCTGGTTGAAATAAAACAATATGGTTTGTCATTTAAAGTTTCCTCATTTCTATTCCTTTTATCATTTCATTTTGAACTTCTTCAATTTCATTTTCATAGTTTGCAACTATAAATTCACGTGCATCTTCACCTTGAATTTGGCCAATCGCCCAGTATGCCGTCCCTCTTATCATTGGTCTTGGATCATTTAATGCAACTTCCTTAAGTTCTGGTATTGCTGCCTCTTCATTAAAATGTGCTAAAGCTATTATTGCATTACGTTGAATTGGTTTTTTACCTCGCCAAGCACCAGCTAAATGCCCATATGTTTGTTTGAATTCTTTATTGCTCATTTGTAATAACGGTACTAATCTTGGTTTTAGAATCTCAGGTTCTAGAATAATGTCATCATGCGTTGTATTGATCCCCCTATTTCTAGGACAAACTTGTTGACACGTGTCACATCCATATAAGCGATTGCCTATCTTATATCTATATTCATCTTGCAGATATCCTTTAGTTTGAGTTAAAAAACTAATACATTTTTGAGAATTCAATTGACCATTTCCAACAAGCGCCCCTGTAGGACATCTATCTACACATATTGTACAATCTCCACAGCTATCAAGTAATGGATCATCAGGTTCAAATGGAATACTCACTAACATTTCACCTAAATAACTCCATGTTCCTAAATCTGGATTAATAATAAAACCATTACGTCCAGCAAATCCTAAACCTGCTCGTTCAGCAACGGCCCTATCTGATAATACACCAGTATCAACCATACTTTTTAGTTCTACATCAGGAACTTTAGATTGTATAAAATCAGCAAGTTTATCTAAACGTTTACGCATAATAGAGTGATAATCTTGCCCCCAAGAGGCACGAGCAAACATACCTCGGCGATCACCTCTGACACTTTTAGGTGCACCTTTAAGCTTATTCGGATATCCAACAGCAATTGCTATAATTGAGCGTGCGGTAGGCAAACTTAATTTTGGCTCAGTTCTTAATGAAATATCTGACTCCTCAAAACCCGAAGCATAGCCATTTGCATGATAATCTTCTAATTTCTTTTTAAGTTCATCAAATGGATCGGCAGTAGTAAAACCTATACTATCAATACCTATTGAATAAGCATAATCGATGATTTCTTGTTTAAGCCAATTATAATCCAATTCATTTGCCTCCTTAAAATTGATACATATTACATTTTAACATAATCCACATAATGAAATAGTTATTTATTTATATAATAATTGAACACTTTCCTAATAAATATTCCAGTTCAATTTAAAAATAGCGAGTTTGAAACATGATATGATGTCTCAGACTCGCTGCTATTTGTTTACTTATTATAAAACTCTTGATAAAAAGTTTTGCGTTCTTTGATGAGTTGGTGATTGAAATATTTGCTGAGGTGAACCTTCTTCAATAACATGCCCATCTGCCATAAATATAACTTTATCACTCACATCTTTTGCAAATCCCATTTCGTGTGTAACAACAACCATTGTCATTCCTTCTTTAGCTAAATCTTTCATTACCTTTAGAACATCATACACTACCTCTGGATCCAATGCAGACGTAGGTTCATCAAACAATATAATATCTGGATGCATAGCCAGTGCCCTTGCAATCGCAACTCTTTTTTTTGTCCTCCAGATAATTGAGAAGGATATACATTTGCCTTATCTTCAAGTCCAACTTTTTCTAATAATGATAATGCCTCTTGTTTCAATTGATTTAAATCGCTTTTATTTAATAACTTAGGAGCCAATATGATGTTATTTAATACAGTCTTATGTGGAAACAGATTAAAATTTTGAAAAACCATGCCCATTTTTTGACGTAATTTATTTAAGTTATTTTTGTGAATAGAGAGTTCATTACCTTCGAATACAACCCTTCCGTTTGTTGGTGTTTCTAACAAATTCATACATCTTAATAAAGTGCTTTTTCCACTTCCTGATGGTCCTATAATCGCTAATACTTCACCTTTTTTAATCTCTAAATTAATATCCTTAAGCACTTCATTTTTCCCAAATTTTTTATTTAAATTTTCAATTTTAATCACTTGCTTTCAGTCTCCCTTCTATTAAACTCATTAATCTTGATAATGAAAAAGTTAATACAAAGTACATACATGCTGCTATGATTAATGGCGTAAATGGATCAAATGAAATACCTTGAACAACCTGTGCATTAAACATAATTTCACCAACCCCAATTGTAGATATGATTGATGATTCTTTTATTAAAGTTACAAATTCGTTTCCTAGCGCTGGTAATATATTTTTAAAAGCTTGAGGCAATATGATATAAATCATTGTTTTTGAGTAGTTTAACCCCAAGCATTATGCAGCTTCAGTTTGACCTTTATCTACTGCATTAATTCCAGCTCTAATTATCTCAGCAATATAGGCTGAAGAATTAATAACTAAGGCAATCGTCCCACAAATTAAAGCAGAAATGTCTAATCCTAAAAGCGCGGTAGTGCCAAAAAATACGATAAACACTTGCACTAACATCGGTGTTCCTCTTAAAAATTCTATATATATTGTTGCGGGTAAAGAAATAATTTTAAACTTACTTAATTTTGCAAGTGCAATAAATGACCCGATTATTGCTCCACATACAACACCAATTAAAGAAATTATTATAGTGTTTTGTAATCCTTTTAAGAAAAAAGTTCCATACTTTTGAATAAAGCTTCCATCATCAACCATTTGTTCTGAAGCAATATCCATATATTTATTAATTAAATGTTTATCTTTAACATCTTTAATAGAATGATTTAAGTGTTCTAATAAAATTGGTGAGTCTTTCGGTAGTGCTATAACTGTGGGTTTCTTTTCTTCATTGAAAGAAACATGGACAATATTTAAATCCTTATTTTGCTTAGCATAAGCATCTGCTACTGGTTTTTCGATTACTAAACCATCAATTTTTTTACTTTTAAGTGCCAAAATTGCATCTGGTAAACGATTTAATGAACTTATTTGTGCATTTTCTATTTCTTGCTGTGCAATTTTTTCTTGTTCACTGCCCTTTTGAGCTCCTATTTTTTTATTATTAAAATCACTCAACTTATGGAAGGTATCATTATTATTTTTTCTAATTAACATAACATTTCCTGTTTCCATATATGGCTCGGAAAAATCAACTTCTTTTTTTCTTTCAGGTGTTGTTGTCATTCCTGATATAATTATGTCAATTTTTCCAGTTTTCAAAGCTCCAAGTAAGCTATCAAATTGCATATTCACTATTTTTAACTTTAAATGATTATCTTTGGCAATTTTTTTTGCTAATTCAATATCTACACCAGCATACTCTGTTTTACCATTTTTAGTTTTTTCAAATTCTAATGGTGCGTAATCAGCTGATAATCCTACTCTTAATTCACCCCTATCTTTAATTTTATTCCAAGTTGCATCTTCATCAGCTAATGCCATTGGTTGTATGTATATCAATGTCAAACTAATTAAGATTGCTATCGCAAGTACTTTTGTTAATTTTTTCATAAGCAACCTCCTTTTATTAATTCATTATTATACACATAAACGTATTAATATACAATAAAAATTTTAAAAAAGAGTGAAACAAAATTCGATTTGAATCTTCGTCTCACCCTGACAGGTTAACTAGAGTTGAGAAAAGGTAAATATAAACACTTTCTCAATTCAGTTAAAAGCTTTGAATTAAATTTATTTCATTATATAAATTAAACTTTTGTACATACATCTTAATTGCTATTATTGTTTAGGAATTTCGAATTTGTATATACCATCATGATAGCTTGGTATTAATTTTTTGCATATTTCATGTATAATGAATGCACTCACAAATGGAATAACAAAATAGCCGAAAACGAGCAAAATAATAATTATAGTAGCGTCTCCAGACATTCTATTAAATGCATTAATCGGTCCTACCAAGCCTGTATAACCAAATCCGGCAGATAAAGGTGTACCTTTAATACCTATAGCATATGCCAATACACCAGAGACGATACCATTTAAAGTTAAAGGAACTGCAATAATTAAATGTTTTAAATAGACTGGAATCATCATCTTCGCTGCACCTATAAGTAAAACAATATTAACCCCCATAGAGTTAACTCTTATTGAACCGAATATAAAAGTCACACAAGCTGCGACAATGCCCATGTTAGCAGCACCACTTCCCAAACCAGTTAAACTTATAGCTGTTGCTATGGCGACTAATGAAATAGGTGTAACCATTAACAATGAGAAAGTCACACTTATTAGTATAGACATAATTAAAGGATTAAGATCAGTGAATGAATTTACCATATGGCCAAGTCCTTTAGTAATTGTTTGTACATAAGGTAAAGTTAATAAACCAATTAATCCACTTAATACAGGTATTACAACCGGTAATATAATCATTTCAAGTGAGCCTAATTTTCCTTGTAAAAACATATATATTGCACAAGCTATAATTACAACTAATATGATATTGATTATATCTCCAATCCCTTTTAAAACAATGCCCTTAGCTGTAAATTGAACCGCTCCAGATCCAAGCATTGCGGCTATGCCTACCATACAAGAACCTGCCCCATTAAACTTAAATTGATGTGCAGCTAAAACACCGATAATAAATGCCATGAATGATTGAATTATCATTACTAATTGAAACACAGTTTCGAGCATTGGATGTGCATCCATAAATAATTTCAAAAATTCTCCTAATAACGCATTTGGCAATAAAGCTAATACTACTCCAGCACCTACCGCATTTAGAATATTACTAAAAAAATACTTTAAACTTACACGTTGTTTACTCATAGTAGCCTCCGTTTTTAAACATTAGCTTTATCTTAGTACAAACTAATGTGTTTAACAATATGAACATTTCTTTTTTAATCAAAAATTAATGCTAATTTTTAAAAATACCATTGCTAAAACTTAACATAAGAAGTTAAAAAATTATAAATATAATAGTTCAATAACTGATACTTAACCACAGACTAGAAAATTGAAAAATTGAAATCAATTACAAAACAAAAAAAGTGGAAACGTTGTTAAAACAACATTTCCACATTAAGAATTATACCGGCGGTCGGGGTCGAACCGACACTCCAATACAGGAACGGGATTTTGAGTCCCGCGCGTCTGCCAATTCCGCCACGCCGGCTCAATTTTTGATAAATAAAAAACTTCCATTTGGAAGCAAAAACATGGAGCGGAAGATAGGATTTGCACCTATATCTCGTTCCGGGAAGGAACGTATTCTAAAAGTTGAAATACTCCCGCATTATTAAGAATTATGGAGCGGAAGATAGGACTTGCACCTATACCTCATTCCGGGAAGGAATGTGTTCTAAAATTGAACTACTCCCGCATCGTGCATGGAGGCGGCAACCGGATTTGAACCGGTGATAAAGGTTTTGCAGACCTCTGCCTTACCACTTGGCTATGCCGCCAATAACTGGGCTAGCTGGATTCGAACCAGCGCGTGACGG
>NZ_KV830644.1:0-451 GCF_001836805.1 Staphylococcus sp. HMSC062A01 | reverse complement strand
GTCCGTTGCCTTACCGCTTGGCTATAGCCCATTAATAAAATTAAGGGCGGTTGAAGGGAATCGAACCCTCGAGTGTCGGAACCACAATCCGATGCGTTAACCACTTCGCCACAACCGCCATGGCAGGGACAGTAGGAATCGAACCCACATCAAAGGTTTTGGAGACCTCTATTCTACCGTTGAACTATGTCCCTAAATTAAGATGGTGGAGGGGGGCAGATTCGAACTGCCGAACCCGAAGGAGCGGATTTACAGTCCGCCGCGTTTAGCCACTTCGCTACCCCTCCATGAGATGGTGCCGGCCAGAGGACTTGAACCCCCAACCTACTGATTACAAGTCAGTTGCTCTACCAATTGAGCTAGGCCGGCATAACAAAATGGTTCAGGACAGAGTCGAACTGCCGACACATGGAGCTTCAATCCATTGCTCTACCAACTGAGCTACTGAACC
>NZ_KV830643.1:198451-204658 GCF_001836805.1 Staphylococcus sp. HMSC062A01 | reverse complement strand
ACTCATCAGTCCGATTTGACGTAGAGCCATAATTAACTCCCTCAAAGTAGCCATGATTTTCAAAGCTTACTTGGAGGGAGTTTTATTTTAATTATTTTTCTTTTAAACGTCCATCTTCCATATGGAAGACTTTATCACAGAACTTGGTTAATCGTTCATCATGTGTAACGATAATACATGTTTTACGACGTTGTTTAGATTGTTCTTTTAAGATTTCCATAACTGCCATCGCATTTTCAGTATCGAGCGATGCAGTTGGCTCATCAGCTAAAATAATAGAAGGCTGTGTATAAATTGCCTTAGCAATCGCGACACGTTGTTTTTGTCCTCCTGACACTTCAGAGGGTAATTTGTTCTCAATTTCTTTTAAGCCTAAATCGTTCAACAATTTATCATATTCTTCAGTACTTAACACATCTTTTTTATAACTCTTCAATAAATGGAATTGTTGTTTGACTGTTAAGAATGGGACTAAGTTCGTCGCTTGTAATATAAAGCCAATTTCTTTCATTCTCATTTTAGCTAATTGCTTCTGACTCATTTTTGAGATTTTATTATCATTAATATATATTTCACCGGATGTTGGTGTTTGTAACGCACCAGCCATTGTTAAGAACGTACTCTTACCGGAACCGGAAGGGCCAACAATAGCTATAAGTTCACCTTTTTCAAAAGATAAAGATGTCGGTTTAACTGCTTCAATTGTATGATTACCATCTTGGAATTCTTTAGTCACTTCATCAAATTTTAACATGGTGGCACCTCCTTACCCGATCGCCTTGAGTGGGTCTATTTTTCTAATGGATAATACTGAGAATAAGCTACCAACAAGAGATGTTAGTATTAAAACGATACCAAAGATAATGAGTGTACCGATATTAAATTGGACAGGTACCGCTTCAGGTAAGACTAAACTTGTCAGTAATGTCAGTATTAAGCCAATCAAAGTACCGATTAAGGCTAATATAAAGGTTTGTGCTAACACCATCTTCATTAAGAACCCATTCGTAAATCCTTGAGCTTTTAGTACTCCGAATAAATTCTTTTTCTGCAACGTGATGACATATAAGAATACGCCAATGACTGTGGCAGAAATAACAAATAAGAATGTAATCATAAAGTTCATTGTTAAGTTTTGTGGTTTGTAGCCTGGTAGGTTCTCTACAAAGTCATCTATTCCTATAACTTCTAAATCTTTATCAACATTTTTATCTTTCCAATTACTGTCTTTTACAACTACAGCATTGGTTTTATCTGATGATAATGCTGGATTAATTTTTTCAATCGTTTTGTCATTTGCGAAAATAACAGGAGAAGCATTATATTTAGCACTTTCTGATACGCCAACGATATGTAGTTTCTCATCAGATTGAGATAGCGTGATGGTGTCACCAACCTTAAATCCTTTGTCTTTCAATGATTGATCGATCACGACATCATTATCTTTATTAAATTTTTTGCCTTCCTCAATCATTGGAATCAGGAATGAGTTTGATGTTACGCCAAAGAGTAATGCATTCTCTTCACTATCTCCGTTCGATGCAATAACGCCAATTTGTTTTAACGGTGCTTCTTCTTTAAATTTGCCTTCAACGTCAGACAATTTAAAGACAGATTGTTGAACCGTTTGGTTGGCATCTTTATTTAAAACAATCACATCTGCTTTCCATTTCTTGATGCCTTCAGTGTTCATATTAATTAAACCACTTGCTAACCCGGATAGTAAAAAGAGTAAGTAACTAATTAATACTAAAATGCCTATAATTAATCCGAATTTAAGCTTGTTGCGTTTAATTTCGTTCCATGCAAGAAACATTTAATTCCCTCCTTTATGTGTATTATTAACAAGTATAGCAATACTTATATTAAAAATTACAATGAATTAAACTATTTAAATATTAGTCATATTGAACATCATAAGAAAGTTCTACAAATTGGTTATATTGTGTCACGGCTGTTAAATTCAATTGAACTTGGTCAGCAATATCATAAAAAAGGAAGACATCGATATGACCTATAAAAATAAAATTCAATATTTAGAAGCCATTCAACGTTACGGCAGTATTTCACATGCAGCCAAACACCTTTATATTTCTCAACCCTATTTAAGACGTTATATTAAAGACGTTGAGAATAACTTAGGTGTGACATTAATTAACCGGGACAGCAACCCGCTAGAACTTACGTATTCAGCTGAGCGATTTCTAGATTATTTACATGAAATTGAGGATATTGATACTCAAATGCGTGATGAATTGCAGACAATTTCTAATTTGAAAAAGGGCGTATCCGTATAGGTGTTAATCCTATTTTAGCTACACATACGCTTTATAGTATCTTGCCAAAGTTTATAGAACATTACCCGGGCGTGGAGATTGAATTAGTAGAAGAAGTGGCACATCGAATTGAACAAATTGTTTCCGATCAAAAAGTGGATATAGGTGTGACGATATTACCGTTATATACCGAAGATTTATCTTATGATATTTTATACACAGAAAATGTATATTTAGCGTTACCTCCTGGACATCAGCTTATCGAACAAGCTAAAGCACACGCTGACGATGGTCAATTTCCATTTCATTTGTTAGATAATGCAGTGACTTCATGACCATGTGCTTGTGCTTCTGTTAATACTTTATTTCCAACTTTACCTGTTGCTCCGATAATACCAATTTTCATGATTTATTCCTCCACATTTTTATATTTGTGGTGATGTCAGTCAATTAGGTCGTTGTGAGGCAGCTTCATTATCGCACTTGTACTTGTAACCATAATAGTTACATGTAAGATATAACGGATGACGACTTATCCGTTTCGTTGCAAGATGTCTGTAACAATATCATCCATTGTGACATTAGCCAAGACACCTTCCATCGCATCTTGTGCACGTAAGAGAATGATTTCAAGCACACTCTGGATATTGGCACCTACAACACAATTTACATTCGTGTCTTCATGCATTTGGAATAATTCGCCTTCGTCAACGACTTCCACCGCTTGATACAAATCAAGTAATGTAATGTCTGTTAAAGGCTTTCTCAGTTGAATGCCACCACTCCCTTGCTGTGTTTCGATTAAATTCGCTTGCTTTAATTTACCTACTAATCTTCTAATTACTACAGCATTAGTGTTCACACTACTAGCAATCCAAGAGGACGTTAATGGTTGCGACTGTTCAACTTTGACTAATGCTAGAATATGCACAGCCACAGTGAAACGACTACTAATTTTCAATCTTCTCACCTCATGTAACCATTATAGTTACAAGTTAATTTATAAGTCAATGTTTTTGAATTTAATTAATTTTGGTTTTAAAAAAGACCCAATCATCAAGATTTTCAAAATCTCAATAATAGGGTCATAATAAGACATAATAATAATATTAATTATATAAGACTAAATTCACATTAATTATATTCATCTTCAATATCGCCAACGATTTCTTCAAGAATATTTTCTAAAGTAATGATTCCCTTGAAATCAGCGTCATTATAAACTGCTGCGATATGCACTTTTCTCTTTTTCATCATTTCTAATATGTGTTTCAATGGTGTATTCATTTTAACGTTAATAATTGGATTAACGAACGTCTCTAGTTTAGATGGTTGTTCCACGTTGAACAATGATTTGGAATGTATGAAACCAACAATTTGATCATCTTTAACAGCTGGATATCTTGTAAACGCATCTATTTTAATTTGTTGAATTGCATCATCAAAACTCGTATTTAAGTTTAGCGTTTTAACATGTTTTTCATCAATCATAATATCTTTTGCGACTAAATTATCAAACTTAAATGCTTGGTTAATATGATGTAACTCACTATCATTAATTTCGCCACCTTCATGGCTATCGTGGATTAATTGTTTCAGTTCTTCCTCAGAATGGAAGACTTCACTTTCTTTAGCAGGTTTCATATTGAACATTTTTAATATCAAACGTGCTGCACCATTTAATATCCAAATAAATGGATACATTATTTTATAGAAAAAGATAATCGGTTTCGCAAAAAGCAATGTAATATATTCTGCCTTTTGGATAGCAATCGTCTTAGGTGCCATCTCACCTACAACAACGTGTAAAAATGTCGCGATAACAAATGCGCCACCAATTGTGAATGGATGTATCCAAGTTTCAGGAATACCAATACTGCTGAATAAAGGATGTAATATAAATTCAAATGTAGATTCTCCTACCATACCGATACCTAGTGCGGTAATGGTAATACCTAATTGACAGGCAGCTAAATATTCATCAAGATGATCGACAACCTTTTTTGCAGCAATCGCTTTCTTCTCACCTGCATTAGACAATTGTGCAATTCTTGTTTCTCTGACTTTAACAATAGCGAACTCTGTCGCCACGAAAAAAGCCGTTAGGACTAATAATAATATAAAAGTAATAAGACTAAGTGTGGTCCCCAAATATGTTCCTCCAAAATAAAAAATTGTAGACTTGCTACTATACTAATTATATCAATAATACATATATAATCAAAATATTTAAATTTTAATTACTTATATAAATAGTGCTTAATTCAAAAGGCAAAATTGAGGACTCTTCTTTTTTATAAGTAGTGACTTAAGGCTTCATAATGGAACGATTTAGACTTACCCCATGGCGGTCAGTCTCAAATAGCTGTAACGCATACATACAATGTTCACCTGGAAGATGTTGTTCAAATTCGTCCCAAATCCACATTGCAATATTTTCAGCAGTCGTATTCATATCAGGCAACGTTTCATTAATGAGTTGATGATTTAATTTAGGTTCAATCACTTTATTATAAATCGCATCTACTTCGTTAAAATCTAATCCAAGACCATAATCACCAATTGGTGAAAGTACGTCTACATACAAGCGATATGAATGATTATGCAAATCTCGAAAT
The DNA here is from genome assembly GCF_001836805.1 of Staphylococcus sp. HMSC062A01. Lineage (NCBI taxonomy): Bacteria > Bacillati > Bacillota > Bacilli > Caryophanales > Staphylococcaceae > Staphylococcus > Staphylococcus sp. HMSC062A01. The sequence goes on along the minus strand of NZ_KV830643.1, from coordinate 199,764 downwards.
ATATCTTCACCAAAATAAATTCGATTGTCACATTTAAAATCATATTGTTGTTTTAACACAGTTCGGCCCTCTCTATATTTAAATTGATTGGGTGGTTGAATATGATCGAAACGATTATGCATTGTTCATGCTCCTCTCTTTTACATTTAATACTATTGCCCAAATATCTTCTAAATATTGTTACTAATTAAGAACCTAATAAAAAACATTGGAAATCGCAACGTCCACACAAGAAATTGTTTAATTTAAGCATACTAATCGTCGTTCATTCCAAATTCGAACATCGTTTATAATATCACTTTTATTCATTCCAAAAGTTTCTAATTATCTCTACATCTTCAAGTGCCTGAGTTTCTCCAGCTTTGAAAATGTCAGGTCGAATTGATGGATCTACTGGATTACCGCCTAGTTCATTTAATTTATCAAATACTGCTTTACTAGGTGCAATTAATTTAACTTTCGCGCCACTTTCTTCGAGTTCTTTAATGGCATCTTCTAATTTATATGGCGTTGAAATAGGAAGATTCGTCGCAAGAATAAGTACTTTCTTAGCACCTATAGCTAAATCTGCATTCTCCATGGAATGACATCCACCATCAAAATGTTTGTCACCATCAATCGTCGTAGCCGGCCAAACACCTGGTAACGCGAACCACTTGAAGCCATAGCTTTATGCAAGTTCACTTGACTATCAAACGTTAGTGCGACACGCTCTGCCTTACGCGCATTAATAGCAGTAATCATTAAATTAGATGGCCATTCAGTACCTTTAATTCTATGTTCTAAGCGAGTAATATGTACGCTCTCATTATATTTATGATCTTCTAGAGCGTAGACACTATAATTCTCAATCCATTCTTTAGGTGAATTCGAATGCTCTTGTATTTGAGCATATCTTTCGAAGATACCTGACATATCTTTAACTGGCGGCGTTTCATTAGATTTAGGCGCAATTTGCTCATCATAAATGACATCAAAACTCTTGTCAGATGTTAAACCTGTAGCAGCTTGCGCGCCACCCGATGTACCTATCATTAAATCTGCATGACGAACATCTATACCTTGATTAGATAATGTTAACAGATAGCATAACTCCCAACCTATGGCTAGCGAACCACCACCGCCAAGTACAATTTCATATTCTTAATTGTCTTTTTTACTCATATTACAAAAAAAGAAGAGAGGCTAGGATATATTTCCCAGATAAATAGCCAGTAAATAAGTCTTTAAAAATTTATTTATCGGCTTCTTTATTAACAATTCTTCGTATTGTTGGCTAGCTTTCTTAGGGGACAGCTTCAGCCTGTAGTCTT
>NZ_KV830643.1:176136-198351 GCF_001836805.1 Staphylococcus sp. HMSC062A01 | reverse complement strand
TCCTGTTCCCTCAAGAGTCTCGCCAAAATACTTTGTATTTTTACATGGAAATACTTTAAAAAAGACAATTTCTATATTATTTAAATAGAAATTGTCTTTTTATAATTATTCAAGAACTTATTGTTCCAGCCTCTACAAATATATATTAGCAGTAGTTGACTGGTGGGCGAGGCCCCCAACAAAGTGAATTTCATAAAGAAATTCTGCAAGCTAGGCAAGCTGGGGGGTGGGGCCCCAGCAAAGAGAATTTCATTAAGAAATTCTACAAGCTAGGCAAGCTGGGGGTACAATGAAATAAATATTATTTCTGACCTACTCCCCGACCGATAATTCATATTAATCTAAATAATTTTCAGCATGCTCAAGACCGAAATGTTCATCTTTAGCTTTTTCTTTTTCATATTCTTCTTGAGAAATTTTTGTGATACTTTCAACTGCATAACTTACTTTTTTCGCGAATTGTTCAACTTCTTCTTCATTTTTAGCCAATACAAAGACTGTTAAGATATTATCATCAACAATATCTTTATAATGTTGATAACGTAATTTATAAATATTCATGTGACAATCCCCCTATAAATTAAAAACCTCATGCCGTTTCATTTTTCATGAAAGGTTTAATTAGTAAAATATGCCCTAATTTTATGACTTCCAAACTTCTATATTGCTTACGATTTAAAAAATTCTTAATCAAACCAAGTATTTCAACATATTCTTATTTATATGCATTAAATCTATAGCTTATTATACTAAATATGAAACCTAGTATAAGTAATATCATTGCGAAGGTTAACGCCAACTGATAGTTATTTGAATCTCCGATGAGTAATCCCGCAATCATTGGCGCTAACATTTGTCCGACACTATAAATGACTGTTAATAACGATACAAGATTTAACTTTTGATTTGTATGATACATAAGTTCTTGGCTTTTCGACATAAATAATGTTGTTAAACCTAAGAAGGTTGCACCAAATAGCATCGAAGCAATGATTAATCCTAGCATATGATGTGAAAAGATAGGCAAGCCTACACTAATAATTTGTAATATTAACGCACTATATATCGCCTTCTTGTATCCAATCTTCTCAGCAAATAAAGACCAAATTAACGTGGCCGGCATAGCGCCTAGTCCTACAAACATCCAACTTAATGCAGCGTAATCTGCGTATGCAGGTATAGTCTTAATAAGTGCGACTAAAAATGTTCCTGTAACAATATAGCCTGCTCCCTCAAAAAAATAGGCAATCGAGAACGGAATAATAAATGCGCGATTTAATGCCTTTCCTTGATTCTGATTTGATGACGTTGAATGTTTAGAAATTGAAGGGTTGTCCTTCATGCTAGTTAATATAATGATACCTGCCATTAAAGCCACAACACCTAATATAATCCATGTTGCTTTCCAAGTCTAAGCTTGTGTATAAAGAAATATAAAAATACTACTAGAAAATATTCCTATTCCTACTGCACTATATAAAATTCCCGAAATACTCTGTTTATTAGCCATTCTTAATGCTTCTAACGCCACATTTGATGCTACAACAAAGATCGTACCACTCGTTATGCCGGCAATTATTCGCAGAACTGACCAGATAAGAAAATGCTCTGAAAATCCCATTAAAATAACAGAAATCACATTAATCATGACATACAACTTTAAATCAAAGACTTTAGATTTTATCGTAATAAACATAGGTATGATAGCACCCATTAGATAACCTAAATAATTGAATGTCGCTAACAGACCTGCATTTTGGTTATTCATCGAGGTATCTTGTTGCATAAATGGCAAAATTGGAGTATATGCAAAGCGGCTAATTGACATTGCAATCATTAATGCCAGCATGCTTAATACCAATTGTTTATAAGCTTGTTTAGGTATCATAAAGAACCTCCCGTCCAGTATGTACCATTAAGTATATACCTTATCAGGAGGTTTGACTCTAATTATTCAATTGTTCGAGTTGTAACTGAACGCCTTTAAAGCGACTCAAGACGTACGCATCATGTGTAATAATGATTAATTGCGTTTGCTTTAATGCGATTAACATTTGAAGTATTTCTTCCTCGTTAATCACATCTAAGTTTGTCGTTGCTTCATCTAATATCAATATCTCTGGTTCTAGAATTAGTGCCTTCGCTATCCATACACGTTGAAATTGCCCACCACTTAGCGTCGAAATGCTTTGATTGAGTATGCTTTGTGGTAACTTGCATTGTCTAAGCACCGCTTCTATTCTTGATGTGTAACTCTGCTTATCAAATTTGTAATTCTTAAGTGGTTCTAATAACGTAGATAATACGGTTTTACGTTGATTTAATGTGTCACGTTGATACTGAGGCACATATTGAATGTGTTTCATCCATTCTTTTGCCGTATATGACTTACGTAATTGGCCATTAAAGTATAAGTCACCTTGATAATTCATATCTAATCCGGCGATAATCTTGGCTAACGTAGACTTACCGCAGCCACTTTCACCACTTATAAGTAAATGTTGGTCATTAATTGCACATGATATATCTTTGAAGATAAGTTTCCCATCAATGTATTTAGTTAATCTTTCAATTTTAAGCATAGGCCTGTCTCCGATGTGCGATAGCAATTAAATTTTTCGTATAGCTATGTGTGGGGTTAGCTAAAATAGATGATGCTTCACCACTTTCAATCAATTGACCTTGCTGCATAATACTAATATGAGTGGCATAATCCTTAACTAAGTTAATATCATGTGTAATAAAGACAATTGTCATTTGATAATGTTCCTGTGCCTTAATCAAATAGTGCATAAACTTTTTAACATTCTCTTGATCTAGCGCACTCGTCGGTTCATCTAAAAATAAGTAGTCCGGACGTCTAATTAATGACATTATAAAGGCTACACGTTGTGCCATACCCCCACTAAGTTCAAAGGGATATCGTTTAAGTAATTGTTCACCTTGATTTAAACCGAGTAATTGCATTTTATCTAAGACGTCTTCCTTGATATCTTGTTTAGATAGTTGTGAATGGTTAGCTTCATAAATATATTGGAAATGTTTAGCCAAGGTCACGTTTTGAAACATATTACTTTGAACATCTTGAAAAACGGCATCCGTCTTATTTAAATCAATCTTGATATCTCCTTGATAGCTTAGTTGTGATGGCTTCATTCCAAGAATAGTTCTCGTCAATAATGACTTCCCACTACCACTCTCACCTATAATGCAATGAAATGCCCCTTTAGTTATTGTCAAATTAACATCGTTTAACAATGACCGATTATGATCTAAGATGGATAATTGATTGACTTTAACTACAGTATTCATTGCGTTATTTTTTTGTTGATCATTTGACATAATAAGGCGAAACCTCCTAACAGTACACCAGGGAAGAAGAAGAGCCAAGGTGCACCATTGAAATAACTTTTCCCGTCAAAGAGAATGGTTCCTAACTCAGGCGTCGGTGGTTTAATACCCAGGCCTAAAAAGGCAAGTCCAGATATACTTAGCATCATTTTGCCAAAGTCAGCCGTGACCAAAGCAAATATATTACTTAGTAAATGCGGAATCACGTGCGTCACTGTCGTTTTAAACGTTGAGTTACCACTTAGTCTTGCATAACTGACAAAGGGATGTTTTTGAATATCTCGTGTTAAATTTCTGAAATAACGTAAATAACGGCCTATCCATCCAATTGTTAAAGCAAGTATCAAACCTAGCATTGAATTACTTACTAAGCTTAAGATGACTAATGCAATAATAAATGAAGGAATTGCCAATAGCATATCGGCAATAAACATGATGATTTGGTCTAACCATTTTCTTTCTATACCTGCAATTAACCCAAAGACCAGTCCAATACAAACACTTAATAGAATTACCACGCTAGTTAAGCTTAATGTGACTAGACTACCTACAATCAGTCTGACTAAGAAATCTCTGCCTAGTTGATCCGTGCCTAACCAATGTTGGCTATTAGGTGATTGGAGTGGATCCAAGTTTTGTGTGTCTTGCATAAAGCAATATACAATTAGCACAAACATCACACTTAATATTGCACTTATGGCGATGTAAGTTTGATATTTTTTCATCACGACACACCTCTTTTCTCATGGGCTTGGCGTTTGGTATGTCGTCGTCGAAGTCTAGGTTCATTGTTTAAAATGATAATGTCGCCTAAATAATTAATGAACATAATTAAGACGATGATAAAGACCACAATGCCTTGAATAAGTGGATAATCTCGTTGATTGATAGCATTAATTAATAATTTCCCTATACCAGACATGCTGAAGATTACTTCAAGTATGACTACTTTTCCTATTAAATGAATCACACTGTTAATTGAAATGGTCATGAGTGGTGCAAATATCTCTTTAATCTGGACAATGATACGCGCCTTTAATGAGTAATGTCTTAACTGAGCAAGTTGATACGCATCGTTATCTAATGTTTGCGCAATAAGGTGCGATGTCATCAATAAGATATGACATCCTTCTATAACAACAATGGTGAAGATGGGTAGCACGAAATGTTGCCAGGAATCGCTACCTACAAAAGGTAGCAACTGCCAACGTACTCCTAAATAATATATAAACAAAATGGCTAACCAATATTCCGGGATAGAAGTCATCACTTGAGCGAATCCACGAATACCATTCGCGTATCGAGTATGTGGGCGCGTCCCAATAAAATAACCAACCATATAACCAAATGGCAACATGATACAACTTGAAACAACAATTAATATTAATGTTGGAATGACGGCCTCCATAATCATAGTTGTTACTGGCTCATTTGTACTAAAACTGTATCCCAAGTTACCAGTAAGTGCATGTCCAACCCAATCGATATATCTTAATAGAAAATGTTGGCCCAAACCAAGTTTATGTTGTGCTGCTTCAATATTTTCCTGGGTAATCGACGTATAACCATGACGTTGTAAGTATAGTATCGCTGGATTACCTGATGTCTTCTCGACTAAAACGAATATAATAAACGAACTCACGATTAAGTAAAGTATTAATTTTATTGTTCGTTTAAGCATTGTTACTCATTAACTTTCAACGCTTTATAATCAATAGGAGCATCAGTAAGTCCAGAGAATTTGAATTGCTTCACTTTATCACTAACGACAAAGGTTTCATTTGGATAAGCAATAGGCACACCATAATATTGTTGATTAAAGTGTTTAAATATTTCATCAAATGAACGCTGTTGTTCTTTTTTAGATACAGTTGTTGGGAAATCATCTAGCTGCTGAGTCAATGTTTTATCATTAGCTAATACACCTGACTTACCATCATTATTTTTAAATACTGAACTCATGAAATTATAAGGCATTACGGCATCTGAATACGTTCTATAGAAGATGAGGTCATAATCTTTTTTCGTCCATAACGTATCATAGTATGATTGTGAATCTAACGTTTTCACATTTAACTTAATGCCAGCTTTTTTAAGTTGACGTTGCACTTTTTCCGCTTTATCTTTCCAACTTGGGAATTCTGCAGTTTGAATAACCAAATTAAACGTTAATGGTTTACCGGTTTTTTCAAAAATACCGTCACTGTTCTTGTGATAACCTGCTTCTTTAAGTAACTTCTCAGCCTCTTTTACATCATAGTCGTGTGCCTGTTGATTATCTTTGTTTACAAATTGCACGTTCTTCTGGAATAAACCATTTACAGATTTACCCGCAATATCTTTTGTATCGATGCTCTTACTAATGGCTTCACGGATTGTACGTTGTTTTAATACATCATTATCCGGATTAAATGCCATGAAATGACTTACTGTACTTGGCTTATCTTCAACAGTTAAGTTTTTATTTTTCTTGTCTTGCTTAATTTGCTGATCTGACAGCATTCCTAAAGCACCACCAGAAATATCAACAGAACCACTTTGTACTGCTGAGTTTCTTGAATCTCCATCTTCAATCGTTTGGAACGCAAGATTGTAGTTTACGGGATGGCTATGGTTGAAATATTTATTTGGCTTCATTGTCGTTTTTTCTTTGCCAGTTTTATCAACGACAAAGGCACCTGTTCCAATCGCTTTTTCAAATTTGCCATTTACTTTACCATTTTCAACGGAATGTGGACTCATAATACGTAACGGTCTCACCTGTGTTAATTCATTCAACACTTGATTTGATGGTGACTTCAATCTAATTTGGACAACATGATCACTTTTAACAACAACCTTATCCAATTTTTTTAACGTTTCTACAGTCGTATCTTTGTTCATCGCTTTCGCACGCTCAATTGAGAATTTCACTGCTTTAGCATCTAAAGCTGAGCCATCTGAGAATTTAACGTTCTTTTTTAAATGGAATTCATAGACTTTTCCTGATTCATCAACATGCCATTTTTCTGCTAAGCCAGCTTTCACACCTTTGTCTTTATCGTATTTAACTAATGCATCATATACTGCACTATAGACTGGCATTGCGGCGTCATAACCTTGTGCGTCAAGTTTATCTGCTTTCGCTTCAGTAGGTAGCGATACTGTGATATTTTTATCTTCTTTTTGGTCATTCCCACAACCTGCTAATAAGAGCGTTGCGCTTGCTGCCATTGTAATTAATACACGTTTTTTCATTTCCCAATACCTTCTTTCACGCTTGCTTTAATTAAAAATGATTCCTCATAAAGTGTTTGTAGATAATCATTTGGTGATAGATAAAAATCACTATAATGTGTTAAATCAATCACGTCAGGCACAGGTTCTTTCATTACTGCAACTTCAAACCCTGCATCAACAAAACTATCAACGATATGTTTTAAAGAATGGTTCTGAGAAGGTGTTGCGCCGTATTGATTAATCGTGTCATCCATAAATTGACGACTAGGATTATTGGTTAAATCGGCGAATGAAGCATAGTAAACGCCTCCCGGTTTCAACACTTCTTTTAAATCTTGTGCATGTTGTGGAATGTCTTCGATTAAGTACAGGACAGATGTACTTACAGCAGTATCAAATGTTCTATTTGTCTCTTGTGGTTTATCGGTTAAATAATATGTAAGTGGACGTTCACCTTTTAAAGTTTCGGCCTTTTCTAAAGATAAACGTGCTAAATCTATACCGACACCTTCTTTAAATGGCGTTGTGTCATATAATTTTCTTAAAAATCCGCCTTGATTACATCCCACATCTAAGATTGTCTTCCCTTTGATATCCGATGTATCAAGCATTTCTATAGTTCTCTCCCAAGCTTCTTGATGGTCACGCGCCATATCATCATCTGATTCTTGGCCTTTTTGCCACCAAACATCATAACTCTTAGTCATCTAGTTCTCCTCGCTCGTTTTAAATCGTAATAATTACGTTTTAAATAGTACTACACTATGTACAATTACACAATAAGAATTTTAAAAGTTATGATTGAATGCAAAAAAATAAGCTATGGGAGCGAGACAGAAACATTTTTTTTCAAAATTTATTTCGTCCCACCCCAGCCTGCTTAGCTTGTAGAATTTCTTTTTGAAATTCTCTTTGCTGGGGCCCCATCTGGCAGGTAAGGTTGACTAGAATTAAAAAGATGCTTGTTACAAGTGCATTTTAATTCAGTCAACTACTGCCAATATATATTTTTAGCCTGAGACATTGATTTATGTCCCAGGCTTACATGTTATTACTTAATATTTATTGTGTTTGAGTTTGTCTACGAGAACGAATTAAATAAACGATAAGTCCTACTACAAATCCTATGATTGCCGGAACAATCCAACCCATTCCAATTGTGAAGAACGGTAAATAACGTTCAGCGAAACTTATTAATGCTTGTGCAAATGATGTCTTTGCAAAGAATTCTGGGCTTGCGTTTACACCATCAAAGAACGCTGCAAACATTGTAAAGAACGTTGTAAATTTATAAACAATGGTCGAATGATTAAATAATGGACTGACAAGCGTTAATAAAATCAGTGTAATCGCTAACGGATAGATAAACATCAATACTGGCGTTGAATACATAATAATTTTAGTTAACCCGACATTAGCGAAGATACAAGCGAGTATCGCTACACCTGTTGCTAACCAAAGGTAATTCATTTTCGGGAATAGTTCTGTAAATGTCTCTGAAAATGCAGTAATTAAACCAATAGCCGTCTTCAAACAAGCAACAATAATGATTAGAGATAAAATGATAATACCGTAATCTCCAAGATAATGCTGCGCAATTTGAGCCAGTGCGATACCACCATTTTCACTCACTTTAAAATGACCTAAACTCATCGTACCCATTAAAGCGAGCAATGTATAAATAACACCCATGCCTACGATGCTTATAAAACCTGACTTGAATGTTTCTTTAGCGATCCCATTCGGATTAGTAATACCTAATTTCTTAATTGTCGTCACAATGATAATACCGAATGCGAGTGATGCGAGTGCGTCTAGCGTATTATAACCGTCAATAAACCCTTTTAATAAGACACTATTACTATAGTTTGCGCTTACCGGGGCATGACTAATACCGCCCATTGGTTTAATAAATGCTAAGACAACTACGATACCTAGTAATACTAAAAATACTGGATTTAAGAATTTACCTATGTAATCTAAAATTTTAGATGGCTTTCTTGAGAAAAACCATGCTATAAGAAAGAATAAAATACTAAATATCGGTAATACAATTTTTCCAGTACCTGCCGAAATAAATGGTGAAAATGCAATTTCATACGATGTTGTTGCAAGCCTTGGTAAAGCAAAGAATGGTCCAATGACTAAATATAAGGCAATCGTAAATGCGTACGCATAGCCTTTACTCACTCGAGATGAAATATCGAAGACGCCATTTGTTTTGGAGATACCAATCGCTACTATACCTAGAAAAGGTAGTCCAATGGCTGTAATTAGGAAACCTAAATTCGCAAGCCATACATTCTCGCCTGCTGTTTGTCCAAGATGAATAGGAAAGATTAAATTTCCTGCACCAAAGAATAAGCCAAACAACATAGAACCAATAAAAATATTTTCTTTGATTGATAGTTTTTGTTTCATCATGTGTTATATCTCTCCTATTATACGTTTACTAGCTATTATACATAAATTTAGTGTCGATTTGTTCAAAATATTCAATAAATTTAAATCATCAACAATTTGAGTTGTTCTTTTATAAAAAAGACACCTCGCAACAGAGCGTTAACTTACTTTAACGCAATGTGCAAGGTGTTAAAACCATCTTAAGTGTTACCTTTAAAATATTATTGCTTTACTATGTTGTATGTTTAAGCTTTTCGAATTTGCCAATGATATGGATCTTCTAATTGATTCCAGTCGCTATCAACTTCATCACCATTGACTAAGCACTGGTCTAATTCTTTCACAATTTTTTCTTGATCTAATTCAGTACCTATAATCACAAATTGTGTATTTCTGTCACCATATTCTATGTCCCAACTTTGCGCAACATCAGGTCGCTGATTTAAAATTTGTTCTCGTTGTTCTTTGGACATCGCAGCCACCCAATAGGTTACTGGACTAATATTACAAGATGAACCTGCTTGTGATAGTAGACATGCAACTTGATTATATTGTGCCAACCAGACGATACCTTTTGCACGAACAATATTATTAGGTATTTGTTCTAACCAATCGTTGAAACGTTTCGCGTGAAACGGTAATCGTCTCGAATACACGAAAGAACCAATCCCATACTCTTCTGTTTCAGGTGTATGTTCCGCGTGACCACCTTCAGTTAATTCCTTTATCCATCCCGCAGAGTTACTCGCTTGTTCAAAGTCAAAGCGACCTGTGTTTAATACTTCGTTAATATCAACTTCGGCATTTGTCGTTTTAATTAGATGTGCATCTGGTTGTAACTTTCTTAAGATATTTTCTAATTTTGTTAATTCTGCTTCGGTTACTAAATCTGTCTTATTTAGCACTAAAACATCACAGAATTCCACTTGATCAATAAGTAAATCAGCAATTGAGCGCTCATCTGTTTGATCTGCACCTTGATCACGATCCACAAGTAAATCCTCGGAATTAATGTCATTAATAAATCGATTAGCATCCACAACGGTTACCATCGTATCGAGTTTACAGATTGACGTTAAATCGATACCTAATGCTTCGTCAATATAAGAGAATGTTTGAGCCACAGGTACCGGTTCAGATATACCTGTAGATTCAATCACGATATAATCAATATTCCCCTTTTCTACTAAGCGCTCAACTTCTTGTAATAAATCGTCCCTTAACGTACAGCAAATACAACCATTTGACAGTTCTACTAGTTTTTCATCCGTTCTTGATAGTCCACCCCCATCTGCAACTAAGTCTTTATCAATATTGACCTCGCTCATATCATTAACAATAACCGCAATTCGACGACCTTCCCGATTATTTAAAATGTGGTTAAGTAATGTTGTTTTACCTGATCCAAGGTAACCACTCAATACCGTTACAGGTATCTTGCCCATAAAATCATACCTTTCTTTTTATAAATCGTAATAATTACGTTTTATATTTTACATTTAATTATTTAATTGTCAATCGAGCCACGGTTCATTAAATACAGCAATATCAATAATTAAAGCCCACTTTAGACCTTACTTTCGGAAACAAATTTATACTATTACCACATTTTAATTGACTATCTCGACTTGACACACACTGTTTTCGGTGTTTATTATAAAATAAATTAGGTTAACCTAAACTTTTAATTAGGAGGTAATTGATTGATAGACATTAGAAACATGAATTTGCATTTAAATCATAAACATGTGCTTAAAGATATTACTTTGAAGATTCCAATTTCAGGAGAAATTATTGGCATTATGGGGCCCAACGGTGCTGGTAAATCCTCTTTATTAAAAAGTTTAATTGGATCGTTTAACGCGAGTGGCGAGATGAATTTATATGGCAAATCCATACATAAACAATTGCAATATATTACATATATTCCTCAAAAAGCACAATTAGATTTGGACTTTCCAATCAATGTTGAAAAAGTCATCTTGTCTGGTTGTTACCAAACCATCGGCTGGTTCAAACGCGTCGATCACGCGTCAAAAATGAAGTTTCATAAATTATTAAGAGATTTGGATCTAGAATCATTACAATACAAACAAATTTCTGAGCTTAGTGGTGGGCAGCTACAACGTGTACTTGTGGCAAGAGCTTTGATGTCTGATAGTACCATCTATCTATTGGACGAACCATTTGTTGGCATCGACTTTAATAGTGAACAACTCATTATGGAAAAGCTTCAACATTTAAAAAATCAGGGCAAACTTATTCTCATTGTGCATCATGATTTGTCGAAAACTGAACAATATTTTGATCGAATTCTTTTACTTAATCGTACAGTTAGATTTTTCGGTCCTAGCCATCAAGCGATGCAGCCACAAAATTTAAACCGGACATTTCTATTTAATGTGACTTCTACTCTAAAAGAAGGGAGTGACATATCTAATGACTGATTTCATTCAACATTTATTCGATTATCAATTCTTAAATCGAGCTTTAATTACATCTATTGTCGTAGGTATTGTGTGTGGAACTGTAGGAAGTTTGATTATCCTCCGTGGATTGTCGTTAATGGGAGATGCGATGAGTCATGCTGTTTTACCTGGTGTGGCATTGTCATTCTTATTCAATATTCCAATGTTCGTCGGTGCATTAGTCACTGGCATGATTGCAAGTTTATTAATTGGCTACATTTCAAATAATAGTAAAACGAAACCTGATGCAGCCATTGGTATTAGTTTCACTGCGTTTCTCGCAACGGGTGTCATCATTATTAGTCTGATAAATAGCACGACAGATTTACATCATATTTTATTTGGAAATTTACTAGCGATTACACGACAAACATTTTGGACAACCATCATTATTGGCGTCATTGTGATACTACTCATTGTCATACTTTATCGTCCATTAATGATTTCAACGTTTGATGCGACATTCAGTCGTGTGAGCGGATTGAATACAACAATGATTCATTATTTTATAATGCTGTTACTCGCCTTAGTAACCGTCGCGAGTATTCAAACTGTCGGCATTATCTTAGTCGTTGCATTACTTGTTACACCGGCGTCGACCGCCTTTTTAATCACAAAGAATCTATATTCAATGATGATTGTAGCAAGTTTAATAGGCATTGTAAGTTCTATCATAGGATTATACTTTAGCTTTATTTACAATCTACCGAGTGGTGCAACGATTGTTATTGCAACATTTAGTATTTATATCTTGACTCTTCTCTTTTCAAAAATAAAAACAAAGTATAGAGGTGTACAAACAACATGAAAAAATTTATTCCATTACTGATTGCATTAATCTTAGTACTAGCAGCTTGTGGTTCAAATTCAAGTGAGCAACACTCTAAAGGTCATGGCAAATTGAAGGTCGTAACAACTAATTCTATTATTTATGACATGGTCAAACAGGTTGGTGGAGACAAGGTTGACGTTCATAGCATTGTGCCTGTCGGACAAGACCCGCATGAATATGAAGTTAAACCGAAAGACATTAAACAACTTACTGACGCAGATTTGATTTTTTACAATGGTTTCAATTTAGAATCTGGTAACGGTTGGTTTGAAAAAGCTTTAGAACAAGCAGGCAAATCTAAGGATGATAAGTCAGTCTTCGCGGTGTCTAAAGGTGTTAAACCAATTTATTTAAACGGAGAAACTGGTAATAAAGATAAGATCGATCCACATGCATGGTTAAGTCTGGATAATGGTATTCAATACGTTAAGAATATTCAAGAACAACTCGTAAAAGCAGATGCGTCACATAAAGCTGACTATCACAAACAAGGTGATGCCTATCTTGCTCAACTTGAAAAGTTAAACAAAGACAGTAAAGATAAATTTAATGATATTCCGAAAGAAGAACGTGCCATGATTACAAGTGAAGGTGCTTTCAAATACTTCTCAAAAGCCTTCGATATTAAACCAGGTTATATTTGGGAGATTAATACTGAAAAACAAGGTACACCATCACAAATGAAACAAGCAATCCAATTTGTTAAAGATAATCACATTAAACATTTATTAGTTGAAACAAGTGTAGATAAAAAATCTATGAACAGCTTGTCTGAGGAAACAGGTAAAAGTATCTATGGAGAAGTCTTTACGGATTCAATCGGAGAAAAAGGATCGAAAGGAGATTCATATTATAAAATGATGAAGCATAATATTAAAACAATCCATGGCAGCATGGAATAGAATGTAGTCATTCATGTAGTAAGTCCATGGAAATCATCCTCCTATTAAAATAGCCAGTAAATGAGTTTTAACAACTTCATTTACTGGCTTCTTTAGTTTCAATAGTTCTAAAATAGTTCTCTAAAGTCGATCTTAGATAGATAACCCACTCACTTAAGTTGCTTCACGTTCCTGGGATGCCGTCTCTATAGCACTTAGGTTCATTACTTGATGATCTTAATAAAATCTTTATTTGCTGTTAAGAATAGGCCTTCTTGTGTTACTAAGCGAGGTGTTGAGTTGTTCGTATAAATGATGTCTCTAATAGTTAATACATCACCTTTTTTAAGTTTACGTACTGTATTGTCTTTAAAATCACGTGAATCATAGAGTTTACATGCTTTTACAACTTTAACTTTCTTAGGCACCTCAGTAATATACTTGTTTAATCCCGATGTGTTGATTAAGGTAATAAAATCTTTATTCGCTGTGATTATACTACCATCATCTAATACCAGTCGAGGTGTACCTTTCGATGTATATTGAATATCTGACGCTTCAACTCTAGTACCCGCTTCTAGACTACCTACTTCTTCTTTAAATGATACATCTTTGTATATTTTAATTTTTTTCAATGTCATCATTGGATTCGTTATTCTCTTGAAACATTCACTTTTACGGTTTGTTACTTGTTGTGCTTTGTTCTCATTCTTTTTATGCACAAATTCAACTTTGAAATTTTGGCGTTTCATTTTAAATACATCATTGAAACTTGGATATGAAGCATACACCAATGAGCGTCCTGACTCACCATAATTCACATTAAAATTAATATTGATATCTTTATTTAACTTTTCAAATTCCTCATGTGGAACATAAATTCTATCGTCGCTATATTTATACGTCACTTCATATTCATTCGCCGCATTGTTGATTTCTACTAAACTTACTGATTGGATGTTTATATCGTCTGGTTTCATGACACGAATGACTTCGTATTTGTTTTCTCCCATCATTTGCGTGCCTTCGTAAACTGGGTAGCAATCAACAACAGTAGGTTTAATCATGTCATATTGATGAACGAAATCTCTAAAGACAATGTCATCTTGAATAATATAGCGCCATTGGTCATTAACAACATCCTTTGTAAAATTAACAAATACCGATTCATCTGCATGATGATATAACGTGTAGATTTGCTTGAATACTGGATTCGTAATCAATGTATTGATATCAATGCCTTGCTCTTTTATTTTTCGTTCAACTTTTTCAATTACTGCATAAAATTTCTCTTTATCTGCAGATTTAATAAATGTCTTCGTACGAAGGAATCTCGAAATAAAGTCCACTTCAACCATTCTAGCTAAAGCCATATGCTTAAGTTCCGAAGACATATCCATATGACAAGTTCTATCTAGAACCTCTAAATTTGAGTTTGCTTTATCTAACATTGATGTTTGCTGTACCAATGATTTATTTTCATCGTAACGATTTACGTGATACATAGGTATTGTGGACATTGTGATATCGTCCACTTTTCCAAATAGCTGAAAGAAAAACAACTTATCCTCGCCATATTTCATATGTTCAAATTCAATATGATGATCCATGACTAGACTTCGTTTAAATACCTTTCCTGGTGGTCCGACTGCTCTAAAAATCTTACTAATATCTTGTGGTTTTAAATGTGATGCTTCCTTATAAGAAGTAAACCTAGCATGATACTTCACGTTTTTTGACTTATGTTTAAAACTTTGTCCAAAACCAAGGTCGGCATCATCTTTATTCACTTTCTCAATCACTTGAGGGAATCCTTCCTTATCTAACCAATCATCCGCATCAAGTAACGTAATATATTTACCTTGTGCCTCTCTCATTCCAATGTTTCTTGGTTCAGAAGGACTACCTGTATTTTCAGGTAATTGAATTAATTTTATAAAGTCATAGTCCTTTTCATAATGCTTGATAATGTTAACCGACTCATCAGTTGAACAATCATCTACAAATATCGCTTCAATATTATTCTTGTCCATCTTTAAGTCAATTAAAGACTCTATGCACTTTTCTAAAAACTGCTCCTTATTGTAAACAGATACAATAATTGAAACTAGTTTAGCCATACTTCTCCCACCTTTTAATCCACTAAATTTTGTTTATAACTTTGATAATACGTTTCATACTTCATTTTCCCTATACCGCCAACAATATACTTACCAAATTTACTTAAATTCATTACATAAGAGATACATATTGAGAATGTCACTGTTAATGTAAACGTAAATAGGATGTTTAACAGCGGATGATCGTGCAGCGCTCCTAATCTATGCACAAAGAAGTAATGAATTAAATAAATTGAAAATGAATAATTACTAATGAAAATAATAAATCTTGGAACGTATTTGAAATAAGATGCGATTAAAAAGAATAATAAAATAACCATTGTTACATAAATAGGTGTATCAAAACGTTTAGAGTCGACTAAAGTCAAAATTCCAAATAAATAATTGCAAACCACAAAAATGGTAACAATTACCGTTCCGCTCACAATATGGATTGTGTATTTTTGAATATGGTTCATTAGTTTCTCATAATGATAACCCATATAGAAACCTAATAGGAAGTAACTCAACCATCCAATAAATATCATCCAGCCTTCCCTTTGCCACAACCAATTAAAATAAATTGATTCTGGTGCGGGTATGAAGTTTCTCATAGCCCAGAATAAAGTGGTAATTATTAATGAGTAGATAACTAATTTGATTGGATTAAGTTTGACCAAATGTTTAGCAAATATTATATGTAGTAAATAGAACTGAAAAATAATTACAATAAAATAAGTTAATGTCCCACCATGGAACATCATAAATACAACAGAATCCATATAATCCTCAAAATTTTTAGGATGTCCATACACATACGCAAGTCCTAAATTAATGATGATATATGGAATGCCTAACGTTAGTAGCTTTTGCTTAAAGAATCCATCTTTCACTTTCGTTTTATACTGCTTAGCTAACAAGAACTCTGAAATAAAAACAAACATTGGTGTCGCGTATAGCAATAACAATTGAAAAATTCTTAACAAGTAGCCTTCATTCGGCATGTCGAATTTATAAAAAGTCGTTGTTATTGTATGTATCATTACAACACTTAAACACGCGATTGTCCTCATCCAAAATATAATCGATGTATAAACTCTCATTTGTATCTCCCTTTTACATACTAAACTAAGATTGCTTTATGTTTGAATTTTTAAAAAATAGCAACCAACTTTCATTGTATAATAGTCATTTATACAACTTCAAAAGAATACAAATGAATTATTTTGATATTTACAAATACGTTATTAAAAAACATGCTAACTCAATAGCATGTTTTAGATAAATTATTATTTATTTTTTAGCTTTGTAACTATGATATATATGCCTATCATCACTAAAATCACTTGGAAAAAGTTACCAATTAACAAGACAATAATGTAAAACGGGATGATAAAAAGTAGTGTCCCTATGAATATAGAGAAAAATAGTGTCACAAAAGACTTGTTTTCAGAAACATTGATTTTCAAATTGTTCTCCAACAACAACCTCATTAAATCATTTATTAGCCACACACATTTCCATATACAATACATAAACACTGCCAGTAAAAATATAGAATAAGGTACTACTAACATTTGAATAAACGCAATGATACCGTCCATTAACTATCTCCATTTACATATCAAATTTTTATTACTTTAAAACGTAGATTGAGTATTTATTCGTGCGTTATCTCATTAAAATATGCACATTGCCATGCTTGTGTCTTAGTTGCTGTTTTATTTAATTCAGTTTCCCACGGTGGATACACCCTCAATGCCATTTTCCCTTTAGACTCATCACTTTTCAAAATACCTTTCTTGATCAATATATCCTTAGGAAATATAAACTGGCCTCTCCAATTATCATCAACAATATTCACTATTAATTGATTCTCTAAATCATCCTCAGTAAACGGCACATTCGTATTATTTTCATCTTTTTTCCACATTGCGAAAAAGTAGCCTTTTTTGTTAGGCGTCTTTTGAGCTAACCTACTTTTAAAATGTCCATTTCGAGTTTTTATTTCTACCGCTTCATATTGTTGATTCCATTCTTCTAATACATAGGAAACTTCAGAATTTGAAAATAACAATTTCAACAAATGGTAAGATTGCATCGTTTCAATGGATTTCATAAATATCTCCTTATTTAATTTATAATATCTTAAAAATTTAATTATGATTCATACCATGATTTTTCGTATCCAATACTGTTTTCCAATAATTCTCTCTTTCAATTATTGTATTAGACTTTGTCTTGGTATCAAATATTTCCAAGATAGAATATTGAAAATGATTAATAATATAATCTCTTCCTTTTGCATTTAAAATGGACAGAAATTCTTTATTGCCACCAGTTAAATTATTTAAATGAGCATAATTCGACCATCGTTGCCATATACCATCTGTATTTCCAGATGCTGAACCAATATATAATTGTCCCGTTTCTAAATCGGTAATAACATAAACACCTTTAACGTGACTTAATGCATCTTTCCAACTTGGTTCATTTCTATCTATAATCTGTTGTAATTCTTTATGCTTTAAACACACATGTTGATAACCTTTAAAATGTCCCAACTTAACATTTGGCGCTATTTCATAAACTTCTGGTTGTAATTGTTCTTGTACAGTTGAATAGAGGCGATTATATACATCTCTACCAATCGGTTTCTGTAGTTTGATAATAAGTCTTTTTCGGTATTCTTTATAGTCATCAAGTAATGTTAGTTTATAACCAACTTGATTAAATACTTCTGGTTGTATCTTTTCAACCTTATAAATACCTCCAAACACAAAATATTCCGGACCATATGGATAATACTGAGCCATGGCTATTAAGTAGTCTGCCTTATTAAGATTATTGTTATTTTGTAATGTTTTCCATGCGTTCATAACTATCCAATCTTCACTATCTTCTAATAAAAAGTCCCATGCTCGCTTACTTATATCACCAGCATTCATATTAAATTTAATTTTAGTTTTACTTATATTTGGTGTCTGAATAAAATCTGTTAGTTTAATCATCTTATATCCCTTAACAATTTAGTATTTTTATTATTTTAATACATTATATAATTATTCTACAATTTTCATATTTATATTTAATATCTAGACATTAAAAAGCCTATCAAAGTGTTCATTCCCTGATAGGCTTGATTGAGTTTAGGTTATATCATTAAACTAATAATGCTTTACTTTCAATTTCATGTTTTAACTTTTCAATAAATGCTTGAATATCCATTGTTTCATTATCATCATGTGCATATTTTCTAACTGAAACCGTGTGATGTTGTTGTTCATCGTCTCCTAATACTAATGTATATGGAATTTTATTCATCTGGCTTTCTCTAATTTTTTTGCCAAGCTTTTCATCCCGATCATCTATAGCAACACGGATATTCTCATCTCTTAGTACCTCTGCAACTGTGCGGACGTAATCATCATTATTATCTGATACGCCAATTAAATTCACTTGTACAGGTGCCATCCATAGTGGGAATGCGCCTTTGAAGTGTTCGATTAAAATACCGAAGAAGCGGTCTAGTGAACCGAATACTGCTCTATGCAATACAACTGGTCGTTCTTTTTCATTTTGTTCGTTAATGTAAGTTAATTCAAATTTCTCTGGCATTTGGAAATCTAATTGCACTGTAGCACATTGATGGCTTCGATTTAATGCGTCTTTAATATGCACATCAATCTTAGGACCATAGAAAGCGCCGTCCCCTTCATTAATAGAATAGTCTAATCCAAGGTCATCCAATACATGTGCCAATGATTGTTCCGCTTCATTCCATAAGTCTAAGTCTCCTAAATAATCATCCGGACGTGTTGATAATTCAATACTATATTCAAAGCCGAATACTGAATAAATATAATCAATTAATTTCAGAATTTCCTGCACTTCTGATTTGATTTGAGATTTCATGATAAAGATATGCGCGTCATCTTGGCAGAATGTTCTCACGCGTAGCAAACCATTCAATGCACCACTGAACTCATGACGGTGCACTTGACCAAATTCAGCAATTCGAAGCGGTAAATCTTTATAAGATCTAAGTTCATTTTTGAAAATTAACATATGTCCCGGACAATTCATTGGTTTCAACGCGTAATCATTTTCATCCACCTTAGTGAAATACATGTTCTCATGATAATGGTCCCAATGTCCTGATTCTTCCCAAAGTCGTTTGTTCATCATTAACGGTGTTCTTACCTCATCATAATCGTGTTTCAATTGAACCTCTCTCAAGAAACTTTCCATTTGATTTCGAATGAATTGACCATTAGATAGATAGAATGGCATACCTGGCGCTTCTTCAGAAAACATGAATAATTTCAACTGTTTACCTAAGCGTCTATGATTGCGCTCTTCCGCTTCCCTTAAAAACTCAAAATAGTCATCAAGTTGATCTTTAGAACGAAATGCTACGCCGTAAATACGTTGCAACATCTTATTATCACTATTACCTCGCCAATAGGCACCTGATACTTTAGTTAATTTAAAATGATTTACAAATTTAGTACTTGGTACGTGTGGCCCTACGCATAAATCAATAAATTCCCCTTGTTGATACAGTGAAAGTTGATCATCTTTATGTTCTTCTATAAGTTCCAACTTGTAAGGATTATCTTTAAAAATATTTTTAGCTTCTGCATAACTTAAATTTTGTCGTTCAAATTTTAAATTTTCACTATGGATTTTCTTCATTTCTTTTTCAATTTTATTTAAATCTGCTTCACTAATGGATTCATCTAAATCGATATCATAGTAAAAACCATGCTCAATGACAGGACCGATTGTTAATTTTACATCGGGATATAATCGAGTAAGTGCTTGTGCTAAGACGTGGGCGGCAGAATGTCGCATTACATTTAAACCTTCTTGATCTTTAAGTGTGTAAAATGTGAGTTCACAGTCTTCTTGAAGAGGATGGGTCAAATCAACTAAACGGTCATTCATACGACAAACGACTGCTTCCTTATATAAAGATTGGCTAATGGATTTCGCTACATCACTAGCAAGCACTCCAGCTTGATACGCTTTATTACTTCCGTCTGGAAATTGAATATTGATTTGTTGATTAGACATGATACATCTCTCCTTAAACATTTATATAAAATAAAAAACCCGTCCCTACAAGAGGGACGAGTTTGTAACACCCGTGGTTCCACCCAACATTCCATCTCAATCAAGAGATGGCACTTTAGCCATGCATTAACGCGCATGAAACGTTACATGTTTCCATGTAATGTATGAAAAGGTAGTAAACTATATTTTAGATTAGGAATATCTCAGCGTTTATCCCCTCTCTGTGAATCGACAATATAGCTCTTGTCCTTCAATCATGTATTAATTTTTTTATAATCATATACCTATCATAATTGTTAGTCAAATATGCATCAGAATAATACATTAACTACATTAGTTACCTTTTTGATAGTTTATAACTTTTAAAAATTAAAAAGTCTAGCCAAAGCAATTACACATACTTCAACTAGACATTTATAATTTTAAACCTGATATTTAAAGATATTAGGATTATAGATTTTTAATACTTTTACAAATAAATAATGGAAAAATAGCGCAGAAATTAATGGAACAATGATGTACACAATGGCGATAATCAATAAGCCACTGGCTGTACCCATTTCCAATAAATTTAACGATTTAATCGGTCCAACAAGACCAATGAGTCCGAAACCTGCTGAATCGGGTGTACCTTTAATATTGAACAACCCTCCAACAAATCCTGACACACCTGCAGTACAAACAATGGGTAGCATCATCATTGGATGACGAATCAGCGTCGGCATCATTAATTTTACTGCTCCAAGTAATACCGTAATCGGAATACCGGGTTTATTTACGCGCCAACTACCGACTGCAAGCATAATTGCACTCGCTGCTACACCAACTGCAGCCGAACCAGCTGCTAAGCCTGAAATGCCAATTGCCAAACCTATCCCAATTGATGATATCGGTGAAACAATTAATATAGAGAAGATCATCGCGATCAATATAGTCATGATAATAGGTTGTGTATTGGTTAACCCATTGATAACATCGCCTAAGCCTAATGTAATCAATTTAGTATATGGCAAGATCAATAGTCCAATTAAGCCCGCCACTGCACCACCAACGATTGGTAACACAATCATATTTAAACTACCTAATTTATGACTAATCAATAAAATGATACCGACTGCAATCGATGCAGTAATCATCGTATTAATTAAATCTCCTATACCAACAATGACCCACTTATTATCTGTGAAAGTAGATGCACCTGATCCTACAAAGGCAGCTGCACCTGTAACGGCGGTTTGTAATTGCGTTAATTTAAATTGTCCTGCAATTAATACACCTGTCAGAATTGGAATCGAATATTGAATTCCTTGTGTTACAAAGGCTACTTTCGTAAATATATCGTTATATTGACTTAAATACTTACTTAACTCTCCTAATATTGCGTTTGGAATCATACCTACTACAATTGCTAAAGCTACACCATTTAATACATTAAATATAAATGTTCTGGGTGTTATCATTTCTCTCTCGCCCATAATTCTTATACCTCAAAAAGCTTTCTCTTTTTCTAAATTTTAATCTTGATTTTAAAGTATTGTAGAAATAATTCAATCACATTATTTAAAACCTTTTAAAAATAAATATGTAACATTCATCATTTGTTCACAACTTCGATATTATATTACATTAACAATTACTAATGTAACCCCATTTTGATCACTATATCATTTTGCATGTAATTTTATAAAATAAATTAGGATGAATATTCATTATAATGTTTATAAATTACACTTTATGTATAGATAATACTAATATCAAATTTAAGGTTGGGATACATATGCGTACTTTTCAAGAGGAAGATAAAATTAAGTTACTAGCAGATATTATTGAAATTCAGTCAGAAAATGAAAACGAAATTGAAGTCTGTCACTATATACAAAACT